>NZ_JBMGUV010000008.1:0-190094 GCF_049058285.1 Lysinibacillus sp. UGB7 | reverse complement strand
GTACAAAGATTTTACAAAATGAATAATTTTTTTAAGTAACCTGTGAAAAAGACATCATCCGGATCGTACTGCGCTCGAACTTTTAAAAACTTTTCGATATCTGGATACAATTCGTGCACATATTCAGCAGTCAAATGACTTTGTTTCCCCCAATGCGGCCGTCCATTATATTTTTGCATCATTGTATGCACCCACTTAAAATAAGGCTCTTCTGACATCCCTTTATACATGTGAAAAGCAATAAATGCAGATTCTTGCCTTTGCGTTGGACTTAAATAACCTGCTTCACCTGCTGTCGTACGACATTCTAAAGGAAAATGTACGTTTAAATGGCCTTTTTTAAAGGTCGCATGGATTTCTTCCATACATTCTTCAAATTGTATTATGGGAATGGCGTATTCACTTTCCTGAAACTTGACACTACGAGGAGAAGGATAAATTTCATAACAAATCCCAATTTTTTCACCCTCAACGACATTTGCTGCCGCTAATCTACTCATCGCACCACTTAATGCAGGCTTCCATTTGCACAGCTCAGACATAGCAAAAAACGCACCATTTTCAACTATTTGAAGCTTTAAAGTTTCCACACGCTTACTCCATTCAGATTGATAGACAGGTGCCACAGCATTCATACGCTTGACTTGAATCGTTTCACTGTTAGGGAAATAAAACCACTCAACATGCCTATGCTGACGAATATCCTCACTAAATGTCGCGAGCCCATTTGCTAATGTTTCCCGTGTTCCTACATAATGTAAACTATAGAGAGGCATCACTTTTATCGTTACTTTTACAAGTACACCAAGCATACCGAGTGATACATGTATTGCCTGAGATAATTCATCCGCTCCCCTTATATGCTCTCTGTAAATACCAGTACCATCTACAAAACCCCATGTTGTCACTGTTGATGATAAAGAACCTAATGTAACACCAGTTCCGTGTGTGCCGGTAGATACCGCACCGGCAATTGTTTGCTCTTGAATATCGCCCATGTTCATTAAAGCAAAGCCATGTTTCGCAAGCAGTGGGCCCATTTCATATAAATATGTTCCAGCCCAAAATGTTGCCTCTTGCCTTTTTGAATCGACAGCAATTAGACCGCGCATGTTATGTAAAGAAAGTGCAATATGCTCCGGCATCGCAACAGCGCTAAAAGAATGAGCCGCCCCTGTTACACGAATTGTTTTCTTCGTATCACGTGCATGACTTACCACGTTTACAACTTCTTCAATAGATCGAGGTAAATACATCTCACTTGGATAAGAAATCATATTGCCAGCCCAATTTGTCCACTTTTCACCATTTTTCCATTTGTCTATAGAAAACATTGGCCATCCCCCCTGTATGTTGCATAATTTCCGATATACTTGTCCTCTCTTATTAAGTGCAATACTTGAAATCTTTCACAAAGCTCACCGGCCTTGGCATGTCGAAAATACATTGTGTCCCCTATATTGACTGTTTTCCCTTTTACCTTCACGGGCGTTTGAACTTCTCCTGCACCTTCCAAGCTAAGAAATGAAAAATAGTTGGGTTCATAAAACGTTGGCAATCGGTCCCCTGCCATTGCACCAGACGCCGTATATCCACCACCATGACAAACCACAATGTTTTTCTCAGGCTTTCTAGTTACTCTCAGTGCAAACCCAGCTGCCTTTGAGAGCTGTAAATGTGTAAACTGATCAAAAAGAGCTGGCGCATAAAATGCTGAACCAACCGTAATTTCCGTCACCTCTTTTTGTTGAGCAGTATAAGTCATACTGCCTGAACCACCACCATTAACAAAATATAGATGAGGAAAATAAGCTTTTATATGGGCGATGGCCAG
Organism: Lysinibacillus sp. UGB7; assembly: GCF_049058285.1. NCBI lineage: Bacteria > Bacillati > Bacillota > Bacilli > Caryophanales > Bacillaceae > Lysinibacillus > Lysinibacillus sp. UGB7. The sequence goes on along the minus strand of NZ_JBMGUV010000008.1, from coordinate 188,260 downwards.
TCTACGAAACTGGGTTACTTGCTTTTTAGCTTGTATCTGCATTGTTTCTATTAATCTTCCTTTCACAGCATTTGCTGGTCGATTACCAACACCGGCAATTTGAGCCTCATAGCCCATAGCTCCTACAACTTCAATAAATGATTGATTTTTTATAAATTGTAAAAATGGTGTTAAGGACTCAAGTGAATGAAGAGATGAACGTTTCGTACCAAAGTAAAGGACTTTAAAATCATTCGATAAATTAATATCAATACAAACCTTCACTTGTACGTCAAGCTCTGCTCCTAGTTTCTCCAAAAATGCTACATGCTCTTGTTTATCCACCATGAATGTGACAGTTTTCCCTTCTTTCACAAACTGTAACAATTGACGAACCGCTAGTTCCTCCATCACTGGATAGCCAAGCAATAAATCATCAAAATGATGCTCTAGTAAAAAAATCGTTTCTGCCGCTGTGAACGTCATTAAACCTACAGTATTTGAGAGGTTCTGCTGTAAATAACTTAGCACCTCTAGCGAACGAATCGATTTGGTCGCAATGCGAATTTTTTTCTGTCCACAAGCTTGCTGCACTGCCGCTATATTGTCATCGAGTGCATCTAAGTCCAGCCAGGCAAATGGACATTCTAGTTCGCGAAATGCACGTTCAAATCTCATTGTCATCCTATCACCCCATCATATGTTCTGTGTATTTGACATTTTCAAAAAAATTCCTTTTAATGAAAAAACATTTTTGTCTAGACAACAAAAAACAACCGTGGACTACGACGAAATTGCCTTCACGGTTGTTTTAGTATTGGACGAGCATTAAACTCACCTTTCTATTATATTTTTACGAGACTACGATACGAATAAAAATTCTACTGCCAAGTTTATCATTACTAGCATATGCAAAGATGCAATTAGCAAACCTTGACGATCTAAACGTTTCATAACAGTCATATTCATAAATATCACCTCGCCTTTTTTTCACATTATACGCCCACACAAATCAATTTTCAAACTATTCTTAACATTAAAATATAACTATTTTTCTGACAAACCGACCCAAATATGGCATGATAAAAATAAATTTATACTTATTAGGGGTGTGAAATAATTGAAAAAAGCATTGCTTGTTATCGATTATACGTATGATTTTGTAGCAACTGATGGAAAACTAACATGTGGCCAACCTGGGCAAGCTTTAGAGGCAAAGATTTCCTCATTAATTGAACAATTTCTTGTAGAAAATGACTTGGTTGTTTTTGCTAATGACCTACATGAAGAAAATGATCCTTTTCATCCTGAAACTAAACTTTTCCCCCCACATAATATTCGTGGTACTAATGGTCGCCACTTATATGGTCAAGTTGGGGAAGTCTATAATGCGCATAAAGAAGAAGTACTTTGGCTTGATAAAACGCGCTATAGTGCCTTTGCAGGTACAAATTTAGCGCTTACATTAAAAGAACGTGGCATTGAAGAAGTGCATTTAGTGGGTGTTTGTACAGATATTTGTATTTTGCACACTGCTGTTGATGCTTATAATCTTGGTATTTCGACAGTTGTTTATGCGCATGGTGTTGCAAGTTTTGATGCAGCCGGTCACGACTGGGCATTACGTCATTTTAAACAGACATTAGGTGCAAAAGTCATTCAATAAATCATTAAATGGATGAACGCCGTTTATTTACTGTAATGTAAGAAAACTAAAATCAAAAAAGCAGCTTATTTATGTTTATTATTCTCCAGAAAGGATATAACTAAGTAATCGCCATTTTATATCTTAAATTTTGAGGAGATGAATAATTATGATAAGTTTCATTTGGTTTTTAATCATCGGAGGAATATTAGGTTGGTTAGCTGGCGTCATTTTAGGTAAAGATGTACCTGGCGGCATTATTGGTAATATTATTGCAGGTATTGTCGGTTCTTGGATTGGTAGTATGGTTCTTGGTAACTGGGGTTGGAAAGTCAGCGATTTCTACGTGTTCCCAGCTTTAATCGGTGCGATTGTCCTTATCTTTATCGTAAGCATGATTTTAAAAACTATGCGTAAAGCAACATAAATATGAATAAAAAGAGCCATCTTTATTGGATGGCTCTTTCAGACTGTAAACAAATTCAAAAAATTGAGTTCGTTTACAGTATTTTTTTTCAAATAGGAGTATCTATATGACGCCGTTGATTTCCGCTACGGCGGACGCTTTTCGCGGGATGGCTTCAGTCTCCTTGTCGTTACGCTCCTGCGGCCTTTTCGCTCATGCAATTCCCATAGAAGTCGCAGCCTGCGCTCCAATCAACTAGTGTCATTTATAAATGATGGAGGTGATGGATGGGATGACAAAAAATAGTAATAGTGAACGAAATCCAAGTGACATGAAACAAATCTATGTGCCATGAATTTGAGGAAGCTAGCTAATTGGACATGGCAAAGTCCAAAAATGGTGGAAAATAGTTGCTCGTAACGTACTACTGTCGTTAATAGGGGCAATTTGGTACGAATATTTCTCATAAAAAATTTCAAAAGGTATTCGGCATGTGAATCATTCCGAATACCTTTTGTCGTCAATCTGGCTGTCTAAAGAGCCCTTCAAACAGAGCATGTTGTTTTTATTTTTAGGACAGCCATCTTTATTTTTTTGTATTTATAAGTACCGCAGCTTTTAATTCATCATGATAATCATTATACACTTTGTAATAATGCAAAACATTTTCTACATATTCGTCGCTATGATTATAATTAAACACAGCACGTTTTAAGTCACCTTTAGCTGCACCGTACTTTGATAAATAATTGGCGGCACTATACACAGCATCTTCAATATCATACGGGTCTGCTACACCATCCCCATTCGCATCTACCCCGTATCCACCGTACTTTTGGATTGCAGCCGGATTCATTAGTTCAGACTTGGTAATTTCTCCTTTGCCCAATCCCGAACATGTTGGATGTTTCCATCCAACAAAGGTACAAGGCATAAACTGCATGTGCCCTTCTGCCCCGGCTGGAGAAACAAGGGATTTCATGGAGGAAAATCGCGTTTCGATGCGATGATGCGCCGCCAACAATGTCCAAGGCACACCATATTTCTCCTCGGCCGCTATATATACGGGAATATATTGCTCTGGAATTTTTATATCAAAATTTTGTTGTATTTCTTCTATCGCCTTCTGCTGTGCAAGCTTTTCAAAAATCGGGAATGTTTGTAGTTCCTTCCATGCAAAAAAAGCGAGAACATACACTGTTATAGCAATTGGAATTAATAATGCAATCATGCCCATTTTCACAGCTGGTGATAGCAATTGTTTTTTCTGTTTTTTTTTCGCCATATGTCACACCTAATCATTCATTGTCTTCTTCTATATTACCAAATTTACCGTTTATATGTAGGCAATTTTCAGCTATTTTCTTTTCAATACTATTATGGTTGAATAGATAGAGAGAAATATAGTAAAATACAATTTGATTGTTTTTGATTGGATAAATACAGGAGGAATCATTTTATGTGGAAAGACTTTAAGGAATTTGCTATGAAAGGCAATATTGTCGATTTAGCAGTGGCAGTCGTTATTGGTGGTGCCTTCGGTAAAATTGTTACCTCCTTAGTAGAAAATATCATTATGCCATTAGTTGGTGTACTAACAGGTGGCGTTGATTTAACTAAGAGCTTTGTTTATGGCTCAGGTGAAGCGCAAATTCAATTGGGTGTGTTTTTACAGTCGATTATCGACTTTTTAATTATCGCTTTTGCGATTTTCTTAGCACTAAGAATCATGACGAAGCTTTCTAATAAAAAAGAAGAGGCTGTTGTGGAAGAGCCCATTCCAGCACTTGATGCAAAAGAGGAACTGTTAAAAGAAATTCGCGATTTACTTAAAAAAGAACAATTGTAAAGTGGGAAGCAATTGCTTCATATCTGTAGACAAAATTTGAGTGCACCCAAATTGTTAGAAACCTATCTAACAATTTGGGTGCTATTCTTATAGCTAAATTCACTTTACAGTGAAAAGGCAAGCAATTAATCACTCTTTTAAATGGTAATGATTCTTTCCGAACAATTGCTTCTACTTATTATGTACATCATGAAACTGTATCCAATTCATGGTGAAAAGCTTTTTATTTTTCTCTATTATATTTTTTCTAGATATCCTACTAAATGTCCCCCCATCGAACCTAACCATGTTCTGACAGCAAAATAATTAAACACCTACTATTCCTACATGATTTTACCACAATAATCTATCAAATTTTCTGAAATCATCTTGTCCTACCGAAGTTTACATGTTAAATTGGTAACAATTATAGAGAATACTATATACGTAATCTAATTATCCAATAAGAACCTGGGTCCATTGGTGATACGTGGACCCTTTCTATATTATGATAAAGAAAAGAGTGACGACATGACAAACAACAGAAGTATTGAAACAAAACTTGTACAACTAGGAAATTTAAGTGACCCAACAACAGGTGCTGTAAGTCCCCCAATCCATTTATCGACAGCTTACAAACATACAGGTATCGGTGAATCTACAGGTTTTGACTATGCACGTACTAAAAACCCAACACGTGCCATTTTAGAAGCAGGTATAGCTGATTTAGAAGGCGGCGACATGGGCTTTGCTTGTAGCTCGGGCATGGCGGCCATACAACTAGTACTTTCCCTTTTCAAACCTGGTGAGGAATTAGTAGTACCTGATGATCTATATGGAGGTACATATCGTCTTTTTAACTTTTTTAAAGAAACATACAATATTAAACCTGTTTATTCAAAATTCGAATCTGTTGAACAGGTAGAGGCTTTGATGAATGAACATACACGTGCTATTTTCATTGAAACACCAACAAATCCACTCATGCAGGAATTTGATTTGAAAACGTATGCTGAGCTGGCACATAAGCATGGCGCTTGGTTAATCGTTGATAACACATTTTACACACCCTATTTCCAACGACCAATTGAATTAGGGGCAGATATTGTACTACATTCAGCAACTAAATATATCGGTGGCCATAATGACGTGCTGGCTGGTCTTGTTGTAGCAAAAGGGGCTGAGTTATCTGAACGTATAGGTTTTATTCATAATGGTAGCGGTATGGTACTCGGAGCAATGGATTCCTGGTTACTTATTCGTGGCTTAAAAACAATGCATCTTCGCTTAAAACAGCATGATGCTAATGCCAAAGCCATTGCAGCTTATTTAGAGGAAGAAGAACTGGTGACTGATGTACTTTATACAGGTAAAGGGGGTATGTTGTCATTCCGACTGCAAAAGGCTGAATGGATTGATCTGTTCCTACGTAATATTAAATTAATTACCTTCGCTGAAAGCCTTGGCGGTGTAGAAAGTTTTATTACATACCCAGCAACTCAAACACATGCGGATATGCCGTACGAGGAGCGTGTTGAACGTGGCGTTTGTGACCGTTTACTTCGTTTTTCAGTTGGCATCGAAGAAGCTGAGGACTTAATTGCGGATTTGAAACAAGTATTTGAAATCCTTCGAAAAGAGGCTTGAAAATGACACAACATATCGAAACAGCGCTTATCCATGCAGGTGTGCGTGATGGTTATGACAATAAAAAAGGTGCAGTGAATGTACCTATGTATGTCTCATCTACATTTCACCAAGAAAGTATCGATGAGTTCGGCGAATACGATTACGCTCGTTCTGGTAATCCCACACGTGATGCTTTAGAAAAAGCAGTCGCAGAGCTTGAGGGTGGCGTTCGCGCGCATGCCTTCGCCTCTGGTATTGCAGCAGTTTCTGCAGCCTTAATGTTATTATCACAAGGTGATCACATCGTTATGACCGAGGACGTTTATGGTGGTACATACCGCTTCGTATCAAAGGTGTTACCGCGTTTCGGCATTACACATTCCTTTGTTGATTTTACGGATTTAGCAGCTGTGGAGGCAGCCATTACACCTGCAACCAAGCTATTATACATGGAAACACCATCCAATCCGACACTGGGCATAACAGATATTCGAGGTGTAGTCGCTCTAGCCAAACAGCATAAATGTTTAACCTTTTTAGATAATACGTTTATGACTCCTTTGCACCAGCGACCACTTGATTTTGGTGTAGACGTTGTCATTCATAGTGCAACGAAGTTTTTATCCGGACACTCAGATATTATCGCTGGCTTAACAGTCACTGCTGACGAACAGCTTGGCAAGGACTTATACTTTATTCAAAATTCATTTGGTAATATTTTAGGGGTACAGGATTCCTTTACTCTCCTACAAAATATGAAAACAACTGATGTACGCTTTAGTCGTTCGAGTGACTCTGCACAGAAGATTGCCGCATTTTTAGATGCTAACCCACTAGTCGAACAAGTTTACTATCCAGGACTTGCATCGCATCCTGGCTATGACATCCACCAGAGCCAGTGTACAAGTGCAGGTGCAGTCTTATCGTTCCGTCTGCCAAATTATGAAGCGGCAAAGGCACTAGTAGAGGCAATGAAAATCCCTGTATTCGCAGTATCTCTTGGTGGTGTGGAATCCATTCTTTCCTATCCAGCTAAAATGAGTCATGCAGCAATGGAACCTGAAGAACGGGCAAAACGTGGCATTACAGAAGGCCTATTACGTTTTTCAGTTGGTCTTGAACATGTCGATGATTTGATCGCCGACTTTGCACAAGCATTAGAAATTGCCGCCGCAAAGGCATAAAAATCATCGCATCTCTATGTTGAGATGCGGTCAGACTGTCAACAAAATACCCCCGAGAGATAAAACCCTCGGGGTATTTTGTCGTTTTTGAAGGTAAGTTATTCGTAATCGCAGATGTTTTATAAGCAGCATCAGCTGTCGCTACATGGAAAGAGTAGCCGATACATGTTGATTGGAGTTGAAAGCGCAACACTCCTGAACAGCACGTGCGGAAAATCCATTTTTGCGGCGACCAGCCGCAAAAATTAGTTGGGGCCGTGCCTGCCGAAAAAAAGCGCCTGGAACGGACATCAAGCAAATATGTGATTATAAATTTTCTATGCTTGAAAGGTCCTGTAACCAATTTTCAATCGTCGCATTAAAAAAAGCTGGTTTTGCTAATGAAATACCATGGCCAATATCGGCAACGAGCATCCCTTTACACTGACTGTTACTATTCACCAAATCCATCATGGATTTTTTCATCATAGATTTTTCTTGTTCACCCACCATAACTAGCATAGAAGTCTGTACATCTTTAAAGTTTTCAGGTATTGTAAATGATAAATTTTCTTCCATTATACGCGTTAATGTCTCTTGGCGCATTTGGCAACTCCCTTCATAGTATTGTTCGAATTTTTGTGAAGGAATGGAAAGGGTCTTCGCTTGAATTTTTGAAAATGCCCTCATTGCTATTAATGGTGAAGTCATTTTCACCGTTGGCCCAATCCATTTTGTCATCAACGACATTGGTCTTACTAAAGCACTAGTAATAACAGCATAATCTACCAAGTTAGGTCTCATGCTTAATAACTGCACAAGTATTTGAGCACCCAGTGAAAAGCCAACAACAATTATTTTCCGATTTCCAGAGAGGCTTTCAAGTAGCTTAATCGTTTTTTCCGCTGCATCTTCTATTGAAAAGTATGTATCTTTGGTATTCCTGCCATGCCCTGGTAAGTCAGGTACGACACAATAATAATGTGAAGCAAAATGTTGAATTTGCTTTTCCCACATCCATCCACTTACTCCACCTCCATGTAAAAACAGCATAAGTGGAGCTGATTTATCACCATATTCTTCAAAATATACAGTCAAATTTTCTCCTCCTATTTAAGTTGTTCTGATTTACTACTCGATTACTAATTACGAAAAAAATCCCTCTTTTTAATCTGTTTCAGACAATTAAAGAAGGGATATAAATGTTAGTTTTTCACACTTTCTAATACACGATACAAATAATCCCCATGCCCATTGGCTAGCGTCACATCAGGCTCTTCCTCTATCCAATAAAATGTAAATTCCAAGTCTGCCTCGTTGACTCCTGTGGGACAATGTTGCCATGTATCACGCTGCTCATTCGTCGTTAAATTGTAAAAATAGCGTTTTTTTAAAGCGCCCGAATAATGATTGTAATAGTCTTGTGCAATTAATTCTTTCACCACTAAATACGTCAAGCCAGTCTCTTCAAACATCTCTCGAGCTACTGTCTCAAGCGGTGTTTCCCCTTCCTCTACAGTGCCTTTAGGAATTTGAATACCTGCTCCGTTCGTATTTTGCTCAAATACAAGCACTTGCCAGCCGTCCCTCACGCTCTCTTGTAATATAGCCAAATGCCTTTTCTAATACTTGCATGAGATCATCCCTTCCACATAGTTTTATGTTACAATTTAAAAAAAATTTGGAATTGCAGGTGAAAAGTATTGACATTAATTATACGACAGATGCAAGAGGACGACATCTTTTTTGTGCAAGAAATTGCCAAGAGTAGCTGGTATGATAAATACGAGGGAATTATTCCAAAGCAGTTACAGGATCGATTTTTACAAACAGCTTATAGTAAAGAAACACTAATAAAACGACTCCAAAAAAGCCCCTTTTTAGTTGCTGAACTCGGTGAGTCACTAGTCGGCTTTGCAAACTTTTCAAATACTAGCGATGGACAAGCTGAACTATATGCTATTTATCTTTCTCCAAATTTGCAACGTAAAGGTATCGGTACTGCTCTACTAGAGAAAGGCATTCAACAGTTAGAGGGAGCAACTAATCTCACAGTCTGTGTAGAAAAAGACAATACAATTGCCATGCGCTTTTATCAGGCAATGGGCTTCCAATTTATAGAAGAATTTGATGATTTGTTTGATGGACATATGTTAAAGACAGTTCGCATGGCGTTATCATTGTCTAAATGAAAATAGCTGAGTGAACTACGACTCCGCAGAAATATAAAGTAACATCTTTTCAAAACAAGCAACATTGCGATGCTGCAATACCTATTTTCCCATTTACTTATTGAGAGGAACTTCGATTTGCTTGGATTGAATCACTAGTGCTGTTAATCCTGTGTCACTCCCTGAAGCATGTGATTGCCCAGTTCGCCAAAGAACACCTTCACCATTCGATAATGCTACCTTCTTTCTATCTTGGCCACTACCCATCCTTCACCATGAATAACAACGAATCACTGCGAAACAGGCGCTTCATGATACCCGACAACGCCACCTGGCTCTATGTAAATCAAACCAATATTAGTAGGCTCCACAGTTTATTACCAATAAATTCAACATTTAATTGATGATTATTAATTTTTTGGACTAAATAAAAAAGCCCGGAAATATTTTCCGGACTCGATGACACTTAATTCACTAGCATGATTAAAACTGTCGGGCTTTCGCTTCACTTCTCAAGATACGGTTATGCAGAGTAATCTCCGTTTCACCATTTACTTGAGATTTCGAATGCTTAATCCTTGACCAGTTGCGGTGGATTTTTTGAGATTTGGGGTCTAATTGTTCAGGCCTACTCATTTTACATCCTCCTCATCATTATAGACTTCATAAGTGAAATCTGTATTATGATGACCACTTCATACAATGATTATACATGGTTATGAAAAATCGTTTACGACATCGCCACAATAGCGTAAAAAGAACGTACATTATGCAATAAAATGTTTCCCTTTGTTAGTAGACTACTTTTTTTGTAATAGAATATTAACAATCGTTTCAAGTTGAAGTTCTAAAGAGTACGGATCTTCCATCACAAATTCATCATCAAATTGACCGTACATATAAACATTGCCTTTTTTTACGGCTGAAGCTCCTTTCCAAATAGCGCTGTTTAAAATTTCCTCCGAATCTTCTTTAGAATTCACATAAACAAATACATGATCCCCCAGATAATCAGGCAATACCTCAAGAGAGATATTTTCAAACCCTTCTTTCATATTTAAAGCTTGTTCTGTAGGAGGGAGTTTCAACATCTGATAAATCGTTGTACTGCCATAGTTACCTCCTTCAGCAGCTAACACATATATACCTGTGGAGCTTAGTTGAACTACGGATACCGTTTCTCCTTCTTTAATGATACCTTCAATTTGTTTTCGAGCATCCTCAACCTTCTTTTTATATTCATTTATCCACTGATCTGCTTCCTGCTCTTTCCCGAATATTTCACTAATTCTTTTGAACTTTTCTAATGGTCCTGCAGTAGACAAACCTTCCCAATACGGTAAAAACACCGTTGTGCCAATTTTTTCGTATTGTTCTATATTTTCTTCTATTGAGCCAATAATTAAATCCGGTTCTAACGAAATCAATTTTTCTGGATTCATCGGAAAGCCACCTAGATTTTCAATTTTAGCAAGCGTCTCTTTGTGAATCCCTGATTTTTCAATCCATCCTTCACTCAACATGCCTTCTCGCACACCTATAGGAATAATCCCCAGTTTTAATAGCTGTCCCATATATTGATCTGCTGCTACACGCTGTGGTTCTGCTGGTACTTCTACATCACCTTTCATTGTAGATACAGTTCGTGTCTTTCCTTGTTGTGTACTTTCTTGGCCACTATTTGATTGTGTTTCCACATTATTTGTCGATGATTGCGAGCCTCCATTGGTATTCGTAGCGCCAGAACATGCGCCTAGCAGCAATGACAGACACATAAACAACGTCATTGCTTTTAATTTTATGTTTTTGTACTTAGACATTTCCATTTCTCCCTTGTATTGATAATGATTTTCAATTTCATCATCAATATACCATTGAAATTTATGCGGGAGAATAGCATATCTTCTTCCCAATAAGGGCAAATCTTCATTTTGATGCCTTTGTTTCCATTGCGTTTTAAATTGTACAGGAGATACACCCTTATGGCGTTTAAAACTGCGACTCAATGAATGTCCATCAAGATAGCCCACACTTTCAGCTATGTCCTGCAAAGTTGCATCAGTCTGTAACAGTAGTTTTGCCGCTTTGTTTACTCGGATTTCACCCAAATATTGAATTGGACTTGTATGCATTTTTTCTTTAAACAACTTCGATAAATAGCCGATACTACACGCAAGTTCACTCGCTATGGATTCTAGTGTAATGGGCTTACTGTAATTTTCTTCTATATAACGAACAGCCTGTTCTACTAAATCAGGCTTGAACGGTTCAATTCCTTGTACATGCATTTGTCGTAACAGTTCATAAACAAATTGATAGAACAATGACTTGATATGCAATTTTTCCAATTCATTGTTATTTGATTGGGGCCAATCATTAATGATCTGCTCCACCTTATCAAATAGGGAAAGCGGATAAAGTGGTGCAAAAGCGTATTGATATTGGAAAGGATTATTATTGTCCAATAATGCTAAAATTTCTTGACGATAAGGCAACGGGAGTGTTGCTTTATATAAAATCATACAGTATTCACAATTTCTCTCAGCAATGATGTCTAAGGACACTCCTTTGCCTCCGTGAAGAACATGAAATTGTTTAGCTATATGTACATTGCTATCCATCCGCACTTGGGCACTACCTCGCATTGTGTACAGGAAAGCACTTGCTGGTAAACGATAGGCACGTAAATCCTCCCCTTGCCCCATAACCGTATAACGTACATCCATTATTTTTATGTAAGCGTGATTCCACAGTAATAGATGATCACTTAGTTTCATCGAGTTCATGCACTCCTTCTGACCTAAACCATTGTTATCCATATATTTTAACAGAAATTCATCTAATTGATAATCGTTCTCAAATTAAAAAATGAAAATATATTTGAATTTCTTCAACATTCGAAATAAGTAGTATTACTATATAGCGGCGATGAAATGGAGTTCTTCTAAAATCATTTCCAAGAAAAAAGCCCAGAAAAATCTCTGGGCTTGTTGTCATTTATAAAATGTCAGTCTTTTATCGAAGCAATGCTAGCAATTTTTTCAAGTTGCACCACCAACATTATATCCAACTGCTAACGCTCTGCAATTTTACCAGCACTATCATACACTCTAAGCTGATTTCGACCACTTTCTTTTGCGACATAAAGGGCTTGGTCGGCTTTATCAATCAGTTCATAAAGTGTTGATATATCACTAGATGAAGTATATTCAGCAATGCCAATACTTACTGTCATTTCAATCAATTGGTCAGCCATTTTGTAGGGCTGTTCTTCAACATTTTGCCTTATTTTTTCCGCTATTTTCTTAGAACTTTCTAAGGATGTAGCTGGTGACAAGATGACAAATTCTTCTCCCCCGTATCTGGTTACAATATCTAAACTTCGTACGGATTCGGTAATTATTTTAGCAACATGCTTTAACACCTCATCACCAATTAGATGTCCATAAGTATCATTTACCTTTTTGAAAAAATCGATATCAATGGCTATACAGGAACAATGATTTTCTTTTTTGACACATTCGTGAAATACATGCTCCCCATGCTCAATCAGATAACGACGATTATATAACTTCGTCAGCTGGCAAGTGATAGATAGTTCCCTCAGTAAAATTGTATCTTCTTCTACTTTTGCGCTCATTTCATTGAAGGACGAACAAAGCTCCTGAAACTCTTTAGCATAAGGTGCCAACTGTTGTTCATTAATTTTATAATCGTAGTGTCCTTGTTTCACTTGTCCAACTCCTTTAAGCAGTTGTTGAATCGGCTCCTCGATACTACTATTAATAAGCAGCATGATTTTAATGGTGAAAAAAGTGCCCAATACAATACAGATTGCTAACAGCGCGAATCTTTTTACCAATGGCATATACGTTTCCAGCACTTTGACTTCTGAAATAATGTACCATGTCCCTTGATTAATCGGCTTGTTTTTAGCCAAAACCCATTCGCCCTTAGTGTCTTTGTAGATATTGAGCGCTTGTGTAGAATGATCCTGAACAGTAGCAAGAATATGCTCATCAATCAAATAATTTTGCGTTAACACATCTAGATTTTGGTCATTTGCTAACTTTTTTTTGTTATTGGATTCGAATTCCGTAAGCAATGTCCCATCTTGATTGACGATATATGCATGCCCCAAAATTCCAACTCTTGATTCATGTAATAACTGATCGATTGTTTTTAAATTGACGGTTCCAAAAACAACACCATTAAATTGATGTTCCTCATCCAGGATAGGTGAAGCAAAAGCAATAATTGGTTGCTTGGTTACTTTACTAATTAGAATATCCGTTATATATTGCTGTTTCTTTTCCTTAGCGATTTGAAAATACTTCCGATCATTCACATCAAAGCCTACACCATTTTTACGATACTCGGTAACTGTATCAAATTGTACAATACCTTCTTTATTGACAAAGATTAAATCAGCAAAATCTGATTGCTCTTTAAACTCTTGAAAAAAAGACCGGGATATTTCATATTTATAACCTCTCACAAAATCTAAATTGGCAATGGTATGAATATCTCTTGATCGCTCCGTTAACCAGCTTTCAAAAAAATAGGTTTGGGCGTCTAAATAATTAGTCATCTCTTCATTCTGATGTTTAATGGTTTGCTGATATTCGATAAAAAGAGTAGGAATAAAAATAAATAAACTAATGATAAAAGTAATAAAAATGTGTCCTCTACGAAGTTGACTTTTTATCGTATTGTGCCATTGAAATTTTTTAAAAATTTGCAAGCCTTTCCCTCCATAAAAACTAACCATATATAACAAAATTATTAAAAATTTTTAATTCATTTATTAAAAATACCACAACCTAATGATTGTGGCAGTGAGAAAGTTAATAGTCCGTCATTTTTATTGCAGTAAAATTTGCAGGATTGTCATAAATATGGCTGATACTAAAGGTACTATTTTAATAAAGTAAATCCGACTGAAGATGTGCAGATTGGCTCCAAAGGGTCTTTCGTGGGATAAGCTAAATATTGAATGAAGCGCTGCCAACGACTTTTCTTAAAATTGATTAGTTGATTTGGTATTACCACTTCATATTGATCTAAGCTGTTTTGTTAATTGGGGGTCTTTGTGAAATTCATCATTTAGCATCAAAATCCTCCTTTAGTTCCACTTTTAAAAACTTCATGGCCTTATGTAGCCTCGATTTAACCGTACCTATGGGAATAGATAATATCATCGCGATATCATGCTGGGATAAATCATGATGCACATCCTGATTTTCGAAGAAGGTCTGTTGGGCACCAATATTAGATGCAGTACGTTCTCTGCTCCTTGAGCTTACTGAACGCAAAAATAGCATGCTCAGACTATGGAATCTAAGCATGCTTCTTCTTTGCTCTTTACTTACTTAAAACGATACTCCATTTGCTTATACGAAAGTGCAAACCGTGAGACCAATCAATACGACGAGATTCCCCTAATTATAACCACTCCGTAAGCGTGAAATTTCACAACTAGTCACTGACAATAAATCTGTGAATAGCTGGTAGTAAGTCCTGATGTAGTGGCAATGCTGGATTTGCATACGTCGCTAAATTGTCCTCGCGATCTGCTGGTGCCGTTTTCAAGACGTGATTCATCCCCTCAACAGATAACAGTTCAGCGTCCTTTTTTCCATTCTTTAATGCTTCAGCATCTGTCCCTTTCACTTGAATATCAGTTGTTCCTTGAATAATTAAAACTCGGCTATTGAGTTTTTGAAGTTCACTAATTGGATTATATTTTAACCAAGACATCATGTAAGGTTGCACAGAAGGTCTAAACAAAGTTTGTAGCTCTGGAGAAACATTTTCTACGAGCAAACCTTTTTTTAACGAACTAAGAATATTCGTTGTTTCTTTCATTAATGCTGGCGTTAACTGACCTGCTAATTGCTCTTCTAATATTTCATCAATCGGTCTACCTGCCCCTGCAATTGATACGAAAGACTCTACACTTGTTTTGTGTGCCGCGAGCATGCCAATAAGAGAGCCCTCACTATGTCCAATAATGTGAACGCTAGAATAGGCTTTATCTGCTAAAAGGGTATTAATCACTTGCACAGCATCGTCTACGTATTGATTGATTGACACATCCTCTTCCTTTGTCAACAAGGACAGATTATCACCAATACCACGTTTATCGTATCGAACAGTAGCAACACCTTCGTTCGCTAATCCTTCGGCAAGCATTTTTAAACTATTATTTTCACCAGCAATCGCTGAATTACCATCCTTATCTGTTGGACCAGAACCTGCTAAAATAAGCACTACTGGTGACGGCTTCTTACTAGTCTTTTGAAGCGCCACTGTTAAATCACCATTATTAACAGGGACTGTGATTGTCTCGTAAGATACGGGCTGTTCTTCATATGGTTTTAATAAAAGTGTGAATTTCCCACCATTTTGATTGAAAGTAGCTTCGATTTGCTGTCCCTTTAATGCACCATCAATTTTAATAGCTGAGCCATTTAAGTTGATGGAGACACTTACCTGATTACCGTCATACTTCACGCTTTTAAATGGATAATTACTTAAACCTTGCGCTGGCACGGAAAACGAACCACCGTTTTTTTGTAAGTCCACAATAATTGCTAGCGGACCGTTTGGAATCTCGATATCACCTGCCCATTTCCCTATTAACTGTTCATTCATGTCATTGACCTCCTCTGTCTTATCGACATGAGTTTCCTTTTCTTTTTGCGTACAGGCAACTAATAATAATGCGATAAAGCATACTACTAAAAGTTTTTTCATAACATTTCCTCCCTTATATAAAAATGATTAATAATATAGGTAACAATGTAAGAAGTATAATGACAAAACTCCATTTATTCCCAAGATTAACTGTCCAGCCAATACCAAATTTTTTTTGTATAAGTAGCGCTGGATCATCCTTTTTTATGTAAAAAATACCCCACTTCCAGTACAGTTCATCCCCTGGGACCGTTTCATTTGTATTAATCGTATCAAAACGCTCATTACTTTTACTGATTCGCCAAATAAAGAGCAGTAGCCCGCCAAATGTTAACATCACGAAACCGATAAAAAGAGGGAAAAAATAAGAGGCTGTTTCGTTTTGCAAAATGATTGTTGTATACTGTAAAACAACCAACAAAATGGTAACACCTAAATTAATAGCTGCTAAATACCAACTTCCATATTTTCTCTGATGACGTTCTCGATTAGCTGATGCTTCCTTTTCCTGTGCACTTAATTGTATCTTGGCACCTTTCATACCTATACCCAATAGTAAATACGTAAGTTGCATACCAAGCAAAAGAAGTGGTAACTCAATGACAGAAATCCAAGTCTTCTCTGTCCAACCGTCTATCTCCCCCTGGGCATTCCAATGTGTAGCGAACACATCAGGAATTGTAGCGTAATGCATATATGTATACGTTATTAGTGCTAACGTAATGATTATTGGTACTGTATAGAAAATTGGTAGTAAGGTCTCATCTTGTGCTCGCAACGAAACATCCATAACATGCACAGTCTTTACATGACCCTCCCAATCCTCTTTTTGCTTCAACTTCTTCGTTCTGGCATGATAGACCATATACAATAGTGATGATAATATCAGCATCATATAAAGCAGGATGAATGATATAAAAATCCATGTTTCTTCTGAGATAGATGTAAAAAGTAATATGATTTGTAGTAACGTAAAAACGCCACCAAGACTTCCCAACCACATACTATATTGCTTTTTAAATTTTAGTAGTTGGTGATGTTGTACAAAAGGTTCTGGAATGGAAACACCAAACACTGCCGTTTTTCTTGTGAAATAAGGTGTCATGGCTTGTAAGATTGTCAAAAAAATAAAAATAGCTAATTCAAAACGCAACGAATCCCTACTTCCATTGTTTTAAAATGCGATTGAAAAGCGTCGTGATTTGATCTTTTTCAAGACCACGTGCATAGGCCTCTGCTACAATGGGCTTTAACGCTTTTTCTATTTCGCCTTCCTCTATCTCCCGCTGTTGTCCACCTATAATGATAGCCTTTGCTTTTGGCTTTAATGCAATGAGCCCTTTGACTTCAAGCTCATGGTAACTTTTACTAACTGTACTAACGTTAATGCCTAAATCTGCAGCCATTGTTCGAACAGAAGGCAATGTATCACCATTTTTCAGCTCCCCCATGGCAATTAACTCAATCAGCTGATTCGCCAATTGTTTATATAGCTGTAATTCACTGCTTGTATCTAAATGAATGTGCATCATTTCCCCTCCCATCTGTATTGCATTATACCAAACAGAATCTGTCATACATAGAGTAATACAGTTTTACACGTAAAGTCAAATAAATTTGGAAAAACATAAAAAAAAGACCCAGAATCATTCTGGGTCCGAGGACACTTATTACCTCTAGTTGATTGTTACTGTTCGGCTTCTGCTTCAGACCTCAAGATATAGCAAGACAGAGTAAGCTCTGTGTTACCAATTCATTGAGTTTTTTGAAGCTCCACCTTATACAGCTGTGGCGGACTTTCCTGAGATTCTTTGTCTACTGGTGTTGGACTACTCATTCTGCATCCTCCTCATCACAATAGATGAATAAGTGTAACCTTTAACAGTATGAGCGCTATTTATTGAAGTCATACACGTTATTCACAATTTTTTTATTTCAGTATTTTGTTAAACTTTTATCGCATTAAAATGTGGATTTACTGGTTTAGCGATTTATCTCCGTTTAGCATTGTATCGATCACCTTAAACCAAAACAGCACATAGTTCTACGCCTCGTGCTATTATCACTACTATTTTACCGTTAGTTGCTTTTCTTGAAAAACTTGCTGTGCTATCGTAAGTGCATTTTGCACACGCGGAAAGCCAATGTATGGCACTAATTGCAACAGCGCTTCCACAATCTCTGTTGGTGTTAAACCTGCATGTAAGCCTCTTGTAATATGTGTTTTTGTTTGTGGTGTAGCACCTTGTGTAACAACTGCAGTTATCACGACAAGTGCACGTTTTTTTGCATCTAGCCCTGGTCGTGAATAGATATCACCATAGGCAAACTCAATAATCATCTTGCGTAAATCTGGCGCTATATCAGAAAGTGCGTCTGATTCTACCATGTGAGTGGCTTCTTCTTCAGTGATATATTGTTTAATCGTTACTAACCCCCTTTGTAAAACGTTCAGTCATTTCAAATACCTCCCAGTTTTAAGCTAAGTAAATTTTTTATACAAAAACCCCAATTCCGCGTCTCCAGAATTGGGGATTGTCCTTCACATATGTAAGGTGCTCTTTTTCGTGTCACCCTCTGGCTCCAGCGAAAAAGGAAATGGTTTGTTCATAGTGCCTCACGGGACAGCTTTAATGAAGTTCTATGCAAAAGTCACGAGGACATGCACGCAAAGTTATGAATTGTGTGTAAATTGTGTGGATGCCAGGCACTCCTTGGCTTTTTCAATTTGGATCTTTACTTGATCAAAGCCAGTTCCACCCAATGAATGACGACGGCGAACAGCCGCTTCAGGCGCTAGCACATCGTAAATATCCGCTTCAATGAGCTTACTTTCTTTTTTCATGTCTTCAATTGGTAAATCTAATAAATAGATACCCTTTTGAATACATGTAAAGACTAGTTTGCCCGTTACTTCATGTGCTTCACGGAATGGCATCCCTTTTGTTGCAAGGTAATCCGCAAGTTCCGTTGCATTTGAGAAGTCTGAGTGTACTGCCTTGTGCAGACGCTCAGTGTTGACAGACATCGTGCGTATCATACCTTCAAAGATTTTCAATGAGCCAAGAATGGTATGCACGGTATCGAACATGCCTTCTTTGTCTTCCTGCATATCTTTGTTGTACGTTAACGGTGTACCTTTTAACACTGTTAATAAGCCCATTAAGTTACCGTAAACGCGACCAGTTTTTCCGCGAATTAACTCTGCCATATCAGGATTTTTCTTTTGTGGCATAATCGAAGAGCCGGTTGAAAACGCATCGTCTAGCTCTATAAATTTGAATTCATCTGTTGACCAAAGGATAATTTCCTCAGCAAAACGCGATAAATGGGCCATTAGTAATGAAGAATTACTTAAAAATTCTACGATAAAATCACGGTCGCTTACCGCATCCATTGAGTTTGCATACACTTGTGAAAAACCAAGTAGCTCCGCAGATTTTAGACGGTCGATTGGGAAAGTTGTCCCTGCCATCGCTCCAGCACCTAAAGGTAGTATATCAATGCGTTTTACAGACTCTGTAAAGCGTTGCTTATCGCGTTCAAGCATCCAAAAGTACGCCATTAAATGATGGCCAAACGAAATGGGTTGTGCACGTTGTAAGTGTGTGTAGCCAGGAGCAATTGTTTCAACATGCTCTTGTGCTTTTTCAAGTAACGTTTTTTGGAATGTCTCGATTAAGCCGACTGCTTCCTGCACACGTTTTTTCAAGAAAATATGCATATCCGTTGCCACTTGATCATTACGGCTACGACCTGTATGCAGTTTCCCACCAACAGGGCCAATTAAATCAATCAACATTTTTTCTAAGTTTAAATGGATATCCTCTTGCGCAACGCTAAATTCAAGCTCACCTGCGCTTGCTTTTTCCTGTAATTGTGCAAGGCCGTCAAGAATGCTCTCAACATCTGCTGCTGGTAAAATACCCGTTGCCCCAAGCATTGTAACGTGCGCTACACTACCTTCAAGGTCTTCCATTACAAGTTGTTGGTCAAAGCCGATAGATGCGCCGAACTCATCAACCCATGCTTCTGCTGATTTTTGGAAACGTCCGCCCCAAAGTTTTGTCATAACAGCTCACCTTTTCCTTTATTACTTATCGAAAAGGTGCAGTACAGCGCGCTGCTACACCACACCTAGGTTTTTCGTTGTGTCTAGCTCTAGTCTAGCTCCTCGCTACTTGCAATCCCTCGGGTTCGCAAGCAGCGGTTCGGTGCCAAACAATTTTCTTGACTATTTTTTATTTACTGAAGAATTGACAACTGTTGGTAAGCCCCATAATTCGATGAAACCAACTGCTGAAGCATGGTTGAATGCATCTTCTTTTGAGTAAGTTGCCAGTTTTTCATTGTATAAAGAATTTGGCGATTTACGTCCTTCAACGATTGCGTGGCCTTTGTAAAGTTTCACTCGAACAGTACCATTTACATATTGTTGTGACTCTTTTAAGAATGCTTCAAGTGCATCACGTAATGGTGAGAACCATAAACCATCATAGATTAATTCAGATAATTTTTTCTCAATTACAGGTTTAAAATGCGCTAATTCTTTTACAAGTGTTAAATCCTCAAGCTCTTTATGGGCAGTTAACAGTACTTTTGCACCTGGAATTTCGTACACTTCACGAGATTTAATACCAACTAAACGGTTTTCTACGTGATCGATACGGCCAACACCGTGTGCGCCAGCAACTGCATTTAATTCTTGAATTAAATCAGCTAGTTTCATTTCTTTGCCGTTTAAAGCAACAGGTTTACCAGCTACGAATTCGATTTCTACATATTGTGCTACGTTTGGTGCTTGTTCTACAGAAACTGTTAAACCGTAAGCTTCTTCTGGTGGTGCTACCCAAGGATCTTCCATTACGCCTGCTTCATTTGCACGGCCCCATAGATTTTGATCGATTGAAAACGGAGAATCAAGTGTTGCAGGAATTGGTACATTGTGTTTCGCTGCGTATTCGATTTCCTCATCACGGCTCCAGCCCCATTCACGAACAGGTGCTAAAACTTCTAAATCGGGGTTCAATGCTTTAATTGAAACTTCGAAACGCACTTGGTCATTCCCTTTACCTGTGCAACCGTGAGCAACTGCGTCCGCGCCCACTTGGTTGGCGATTTCCACTAATTTTTTTGAAATAAGTGGACGAGATAAAGCCGATACTAATGGATATTTTTGTTCATACCAAGTATGCGCTTGTAAAGATACTAGTGCATAATTTTCTGCGAATTCGTCCTTTGCATCCACCATGTAAGACTCAACTGCACCCACTTGAAGCGCTTTGTTTTTAATGAATTCAAGATCTTTTCCTTCACCAACGTCAAGACAAACTGCGATAACGTCCCAACCTTGTTCTTTTAACCAAGGAATTGCTACCGAAGTATCAAGACCGCCTGAGTATGCTAATACTACTTTTTTATTTACCATGAAAAAATGCGCCTCCAATTGCTCTTTAGAATATGTATGTTTATACATTCTGTTAAAAGTTTATACACGAATAGTATCATGTTATAAAAATAAAAACAAGTGTATTTTTATAAAAAAATAGACTTTTGTGTTTAATCATAAAAGTCAGTCATTACATGTTTTTAGCTACTGTTGGAACAGTAAATCTTTTTACTCGAAAATACGATTAATTCCTAATCACGCTAATGTATACAATATAAAAAAATGATCTACTAACGAAAAAGAGAAGCCGTCTCAAAAATCAATTGAAACGACTCCTCTAGTAAGTAAGGCATCATCTAAGCTGTTATAGTTATTTCTTATTAAAAAATGGCTTACCTAAAAATTCAATTGTGGCCGGCGCTAAAGCATACAACTTACTCGATAATCCCATAATACGTGGTAAATTAACCTCTCGTACAGGGCGTTCAATTGTTTTTATCGTAGCTTGTGCAACTTCTTCAGGCGTGAGTAAAAATCTACCCAAAGACGCTCGATAACCACTTTCATCATTTACCTTATCTAAAAAAGGTGTATCAATAGGGCCAGGATGAATCGCAGTAACTTTGACATTATATGGTGCTAGTTCCATACGCAGGCCGTTTGTAAAACCAACAATAGCGTGCTTTGTTGCTGCGTAAACACTAGCCTTTGGTGTTGCTACCTTCCCTGCCTGTGAACCAATGAAAATAAGCTGGCCCCGCCCACATTCTATCATAGGAGCTGCTATACGTTTTGCTAAGTAAATTGGCACACTGACATTGAGTTCCACCATTTGAGTAATAGCCTCATCCGATAACGCTGGTGCAATGCCAAACTTACCAACCCCCGCGGAAAGAATAGCTACATCAAGCGTTGGTAACTGTGCACAAACTTCGTCAATTGCTGTAAGTGTTGTTAAATCAGCTTGGATAACATTAGCGCCTAATCGTTCTAGTGTTTTTAAAGCTACTGCATTGCGTCCTGTAGCATAGACCAAATGACCCTGTGCAACTAATAATTCTGTAATTTTCAATCCTACGCCACTAGTGGCACCAGTAACAAAGATTGTCTTTTTATTCATTTTCATGTATAAACCTACTTTCGTTTAAACAGATTGACACCTTCATCATTTTTCATAGATGTCACAAGGTGGTTTGCCTCTAAGTAGTCTATATGACCCAGTGTTTTAGAAAGCGTTAGACCAAGTTTATGCTGAAAAATGGCTGGATATAAACGTTGTGTCATTTGCACGACTGTTAACTGATCTTCGCCGAACAACTCTAAAACCTTCAGTGATTGCTGATGTTGGCGTTCAAGTCGCTTATCGATTAAACGTGGAATATCTTGTAAATCTGCACCATGCCCTGTATACATTGTTTTTACGGGTAATTGGCGCAGAATTGCAAGTGATGCATTATATTGCAATAACGATTTCGTGCGCCCTATTGAACGATCTAATGGTGGTTCAATTAATGGATTCGGTGTAATCTTTTCAAGCAGTAAATCACCACCAATAACATTATGTGATTTTTCATCCCAAAAAATAAAATGACTTTGCGCATGTCCTAATGTTTCAAACGCCTGTAATCCAGGATGTCCAGGTACTTCATCACCGTCATTTAAAATTTGTGTCAACGGTCGTTCCCCTACGAGCTCTAATTCACGACGTACATGGACACTAGGTTGAATATATTCACGAGGGACACCATGTTCAAACAAACACTCACTATAAAACTGTTCATGATAACGTAAAAATTCTTCGTCATGACGTAGCCATTTATCGTTATAGGCATGCCCTAAAATCTCTGCATGCGGAAACGCATCCACCCAACCTGCATGATCTGGGTGATGATGGGTTAACACAACCTGTTCAATATCTTGCAACTGAAAACCAGCTGCCCGAATGCCCCATTTCAGAGCATCATATGCTTCCATTGTTTTTGGACCAACATCAAAAATTGTTAGTGCATCCCCTTTGACAACAAATGCATTAACATCTCCTACTTCATAGGGTGTTGGTATTTCAATTTTGTGTATAGACAAAGCTGTTTCCCCCTTAAATGCTACTTATGAATACCGATTCATTCTATTTTACAAGTTTTTCTTCCTTTCGTCACCCTCCTGTTGACAGGAGGACGTATTATCAATATAATTTTGAATAATCTAATTATTTATGTGCGTTGAGGAAGCCAAGTACGTAGTTGGTGAAGGTGTTCTAGAGAGTGTTACATTTGCTGCAAGTAACATCACCCACTCCCATTACCGAACCTACTTCTGAGCAGTTATGACAACATAACCGTCCCCCTTGCGATAAAAGGGCTATGAGTTGTGCCAATTGGCAAACAAAGGTGGTACCGCGGAAACGACAGCGTTTTCGTCCTTCTATGTAAGGACGAGAGCGCTTTTTATTTTGAACTGGAGGTTTTTCATATGAAAAAAATACTATTTATTGGCGCAGGCTCAATGGCAGAAGCATTAATACAAGGCTGGATTAAGCAGAAGGTATTCATAGCGCAAGAGATATATGTCACCAATCGCTCAGATAAAGAGCGCCTACAATTCTTACACAACTCATACGGCGTGAACTATTTGATTGATAATGACATTTATATGCAGGCGGATTTAATCATTTTAGCGATGAAACCAAAGGATGCCACTGTTGCCATGCAAGAACTGAAACCAAAAATTTCCCAACACACGGCTATTCTATCTATTTTAGCTGGTATTGCCATTAACACTATAACAGAAGATTTAGGCTTGCGCCCGGTAGCACGTGTAATGCCTAATACTTCTGCAACGATTGGGATGTCAGCAAGCGGCATTGCATTTAACGATAAAGTTTCAGCTGAACATCGTACCATGTTTCTGCAATTATTAGAGGCCGTTGGATCAGTCATTGAAGTCGAAGAAGACCAGCTACATGCCGTTACTGCACTTTCTGGAAGTGGCCCAGCTTATATTTATTACCTTATGGAAGCCTTTGAACGTGTCGGTACAGAGGTGGGTCTTACAAAAGATACTGTACGACTACTGATGACGCAAACCCTTGCTGGTACTGCTGAAATGCTAAAACAATCTGTTGATGAACCTGATGTACTACGTAAAAAAGTCACAAGCCCAGGTGGTACAACGGAAGCCGGCATTAAAGCGCTTGAACAATACCAATTTAATGAAGCCATTACCGCATGCATCAAAGAAGCGGAAGCCCGATCTCGTTCACTTGCAAAAAGCAAGTAATCCATGCAAAATAGAGTTAACTACTAGGGATTAGGGGGACTTTGCATTGACTAAATTATTCGACCCATATCAATTAAAAAATATTTCTTTAAAAAATCGTATCGTCATGGCACCGATGTGTATGTACTCTGCTCAGGACGATGGATTAGTGACACCATTTCATGTTGTGCATTACGCAACACGCGCAGCTGGCCAAGTAGGATTAATCGTTGTGGAGGCTACAAGTGTAGTACCTGAAGGGCGTATTTCAAACAAAGATCTTGGTATTTGGGATGATGCTCATGTTGAAGGTTTAACACAGTTAGTGGATGGGATGAAAGCATATGGAGCAACAACAGCGATACAACTTGCACATGCAGGCCGTAAAGCATCAATTGAAGGAGAGATATTTGCACCATCTGCCATTGCGTTTAGTGATGCCTATAAAACACCAACTGAAATGACAATAGAAGATATCGAAAAAGTTATTGAAGCTTTTAAACAAGCAGCTATTCGTGCGAGTAAAGCTGGTTTTGATGCACTTGAGATTCATGGGGCACATGGCTATTTAATTAGTGAATTTTTATCTCCAGCAGCAAACAAGCGCACCGATGTATACGGTGGCTCACAGGAAAATCGCTATCGTTTATTGCGCCAAGTTATTGATGCAATTCGTAGTGTTTGGGATGGCCCACTGCTCGTTCGTGTTTCCGCTGAAGACTATGCCGAGGATGGCACAACAATGGAAGATTTTATCGTATTCAGTCGCTGGATGAAATCACAGGCTGTCGATTTAGTCGATGTCTCAACAGGTGGCGTCGTTCAAGCCAACATCCATGTGTTCCCAGGTTATCAAGTGCCACATGCTGAAATGATTAAGCAAGGTGCTGATATTCCAACAAGTGCAGTTGGTCTTATTACAACCGTTATTCAAGCAGAGGAAATTTTACAAAATAATCGTGCCGACTTGATTTTCTTAGGTCGTGTGCTATTACGTGAACCCTATTGGCCACTACATGCTGCAAAGGAATTAGGCGAAGAAGTGACACCACCCGTGCAATATAATAGAGGTTGGTAATTAAGTACCGACTTTACAGATCATTAACAAAGTAAAGAGACTGTGATTTATGAATTACATGTCACAGTCTCTTTTAATAAGAACAACCTAGGTTGACATTCACAACCAGTCTCCTAACAAACGTATTGATGAACATCCGCCAGTCATTTTCTTCGATTTTCGTAAATACACTCTAGTACCTTTCTATCATCCATCGTCATCACTACCCGCTATAATGTGCTCTCAAAGAGGATTTAGCTTAATTTCCTCATCTATTGCTTGCACTAATGTCTCAGCATCATCCGCCGTAATCACTTCTCCATTGACAATAGCGAATATACCTTGCTCGCAAACTTCACAGTGCGATGTACAGCCTGATTCTTCAATTTCAATATCTGGTCGCTCCATTAATACATCATAGGCATCTGCTGCACCAAGTGATAAGTTCGTTATGCAAAACTCCACTCTATTTTTCAATTGTTGTGGCTCTTTATTTTTCTTAAAAAAAGAAAACACCATATCATTTACACTCCCTTTGACGTTTGCTTCCACACGATTAAATAAATTGTGCAAATAAATTATATCAATAAAGACGAATATTATTAAAGAAATTATAGTAATTGTTCATATCACATTGGTATTCCACTACAGGCAGACGCTTTCCGCAGGCAAGCACCGATCCACTTGCTTCGTTACGCTCAGTCCAGGCTCACAGTTCGCTTGCTTTTCCCGCTGAAGCCGCCGCCTTACGCTCCTACCAAAAATGTTCGCCATTCTCTCAGTATTCATTATTCATTTTAATTCGAAATTTTAATGCAAGCTCCTAAATTTACTAAATTGTTTAACAATAATACACTTAAGACTAGAGAGTTCATTTTAAAACAAAGGGGAGAAACTATGATGCTAGCTAAACTAAGCCAACAGTTCCGTACTTTCGCAAAAAATGAATGTGAAAACTCAAGTCCACTTTACGAGCATTTGGCCTATACAATTGCAGATGACGAAGAAATATTGACAATTGCACGTTATGTACCTCAAGGGCAACCTGTCCCTAATTTATTGTTGGCAGCTGTACACCAAAGTTCGTACTTTCTCACTTAGATGAATTGAAGGTTATCATGCAGGCAAAGCTTGTGCAAACAAATGAAATTCGTCGCTGCGCGTACCTTTATCCGACGATGACAGAAATTTATGCAAAACATCAAAAGCCGCGCGCTTTTCTAGAAATTGGCGCAAGTGCGGGCTTGCAGCTGGGCATGGATCAATATAACTATACCTATAATCGAAAATTATCTGTAATAAATTCAGCAAGTGACCTAGTATTGACCTCGGATAATCAAGGTGAAGAATTACCACATTCCATTAGTAATTCAATTATTGTTGGTCAGCGTATCGGCATTGATTTAAATCCAATTGATGTCCATAATGAGGCAGAACTTCGTTGGCTACAGGCGTTAATTTGGCCTGAACATCATGAACGACGTTCCATGTTAAATAAAGCAATCCCTATTTTAAAAGGATTTGATATACAACTTTTAAGAGGCGATGCCATTAACATCTTAAAAGAGATTAGTAGTACTATTGATCAACAAGCCATTTTGGTTGTCTACCATACACATGTTGCAAATCAAATACCTAGTGCGTTACGACTTGAATTGATAGAATGCTTACAAGAAATAAGCAAGCAAAGACCACTTTATCATTGTTATAATAATTTGTTTGATTACCAACTGCATCAAGACTTTATTCATCAAACAGAAATAACAACAGTTCGCACAATGGATCAACCGGACGGTCATGCACGGTGGTTTACGTGGGCAAACAATTAATATAAAACAACGCTGCAAGAGGAAAATCCTCATGCAGCGTCTATTGAATTAAAATCTATTAGAAATACTTTCACCTCTAAAAGCCATACTCCGCATCTTTTTTTGCACGAATTTCTGCGAAAGCATCGGCTACCATAACTGTATCCTCAGCCAAACGCTCTAAGCGGAAAAGAACGTCATCATTGAAAATTTCTTTACGTAAGAAATCCTTTTCTTCTATAAAAACATAGGTCGGTACAATATGTGCTTTCATATAAGCAAGAATCGGTTTTAATTGCTGTTCCACCATTAAATAATGCTTAGATGTGCCCGCAGTAACGACTGTACTCACAGTTTTATCTCGGAAGGCATCTACAGGTAGTAAGTCAAAAATATTTTTTAAAGTTGCAGGAATTGATGCTTGAAATGTTGGTGTGCCAATAATTAGTGCATCAGTAGCCATAATTGTTTCTGCTACATATTTTGTGTCGCCCTCGTATTCAAAATAGTTTCGACCATCGCTAAATTCCATATTGTAGTCAGCGAGATCAAGTAACGTTACTTCATGCTCGGGGTATTTTTGGTGAAGCATTTCAACGACTTTTGACATCGCTGTTTTTGTTTTAGAGCCGACAATTGAACCGGCTAGTGCTACGATTTTCATGTAGTGATCTCCTTAATTTGCTGTATATTTTTTAATCGCTGGTAATATATCATTGCCAATGATTTCGATGTTTTTCATAATTTTATCGTATGGTACACCACCAAAATCTATTTGTGCCATAAAACGTTGCATACCATAAAGCTCATATTGAAAGAGTATCTTTTCGATAATTTCTTCCTTACTACCGACCATCAGTGCATCTCGTGTATCGGTAGCTTGAGCAAATTGCTGCTTTGGATAGCCACCGCCACGAATTGCCTGGAAGCCACCATTAATATGTGGGTACATACCTTGTAATGCTTCTTTTGTTGTGTCAGCTACATAAAATAAGCTTGTTGTAGCAATTGGTAATTCTTGTGCATCAAAACCACTTCGTTCTGCCGCCTCACGATAGGCATCAACAGATGGTTTAAAGTTCACGGCTGGCCCTCCTAATGTTGTTAACATCATCGGGATACCCATATATCCTGCTTTAATGGCACTGGCAGGTGGTCCCCCCACCGCACGCCAAATTGGAAGAGAGCCATCTTTCGGTTGTGGCAAAATTTGAGCATTGTGAAGAGGTGCACGGTATTGCCCTTCCCAAGTGATAAGCTCTTCGTCATTAATCTTTTTTAGTAGTTCCAACTTTTCCTCAAAAATTTCTTCATAATCCTGAAGTTCGACGCCAAGTAAGTGATAGGCACCGACGCGAGAACCTCGCCCAGCAACAATTTCCGCACGTCCATCTGAAATTAAATCAATCGTCGCAAAATCCTCATATACCCGTACAGGGTCAGATACACTCAGCACCGTTGCAGAGCTTGCTATTTTAATTTTTTTCGTTGCTTGTGCAATCGCTCCTAAAACGACCGTATGTGCCTGTGTTGTAAAATACGATTGGTGACTTTCACCAACTCCAAATACATCAATGCCTGCCTGCTCTGCTAATTGACTTGCTTCGATTAGCTCTTGAAGACGTTGCTGTGCAGAAATTCGTTCACCTGTTAATGGATTTGGAATATGGTCCCCTAACGAATAAAGTCCAAATTCAATCCCTTTTGATTGGTCTATACGATATTTTTCCATTATTGTTCTCTCCTTTAATCTAATGGTTCTAAAATTGCTTCAATTTCAGCTCGTTTTTCCTCTAAAAATGGAGGCAAATCAAGCTCTTTGCCAAGATCTTCTACAGGAGAATCCACGGTAAACCCTGGACCGTCTGTTGCCATTTCAAATAGAATGTTATTACGATCTCTAAAATAAAGACTTTGGAAATAATAGCGGTCTACAACGCCTGTGCTTTCTAAACCGCGCGCTTTAATTAAGGCATCCCATTCTTGAAGTTCTTCCACTGTTGCTACACGTAAAGCTAGGTGGTGAATACTTCCTCGACCAGGTTTTTCACTTGGTCCCTCCAGTTCTTTAACGACAATCTCGCCAAGTGTTTCCCCTGCAATAGATTGAAGGCGAGCTTCTTTTTCATTTTCAGTGACAACTGTATAATGAAATAGTTCTTGTAGTAAAGTCACTGTACGACTTAAATAACGTACTGTCATTTCTACTGTACCCATACCTAAAATGCGATGCTCCACAGGGATATCTGAACTTTCCCATGCTTGCCAATCGGTAGGTGTCTCTTGATTGTGGTGATTTAATAGCACCATTCGCAAGCCTTCATGATCCTCAAAAAACAAGGCATCTTTACCCGCATATATCGTAATCTCACTATGTTGCACCTCTAGGAGCTCAAAACGATTTTTCCAAAAAACTAAACTTTCATAGTTTGGTACTAATAAGCCAATGCGTGTAATCGCATTTGTCCCACGTACTGTACGGCCAGCAACAGGCATTTCGAAAAAGGATAATTCAGTTCCAGCAGCGCCTGTTAAATCTCCATAAAATAAGTGGTACATAGACGGTGAATCCTGATTGACAGTTTTTTTCACACGACGTAAGCCAAGGACTTTTGTATAAAAACCGTTATTTTGTTTTCCATTTTTTGTTAACATTGAAATATGATGATGTCCACTTAATTTTTGCATAAGTGCTTCCTCCTTATTTTCACTTGACTAAGCAAGTGATGGTGTAAAAAAAATCACACGAGTGGTAATTTCTTTTCTCGGCTATGCTTTTCTATCTTTGACATGAGTGTATATAATGATTTCAGCTCTTCTTCTGTTAATACATCTTCAAAAAATGAGGATTGAAAGTGAAGCTGACTTGGTGTCGCTGCATCAATCATCTGCTCACCCTTTAACGTTAACGAAATTGTTTTTGTCTTCCAATTTTGCTTACGCTCAATCAGACCGTCCTTTTCAAGTCGAGCAAGCATCCGAGATATGCCACCTTGCGTAACCGTAACTTTCTCTGCTAACGCTGATTGCGTTAACGGTGCATATGTTTTGATTTGAATTAATACATCAAATTGTGCGGTTGTTAAATCAAAGCGCTTTAAAAAGTCATTGGATAGCTGATTACTTTGATTTGTAAAGCGCATCATACGCAACCATGTAAGTGAGCCCAGTGTATGTTTTCGCATCACTTTTGTCCTCCCTGCTTTGTATTGTACTCTCACTTTACCACGCAAGTGATAAACAAGCAAGGGAAATATCTCGAATTAGAGATATTTTTAATTTAAAGAATTCCATGCGTTGTAATTGGATGCAAATTTCCATTAAAAGCAAATGAAATTCTTCCTGTTTCCTCAGACACGACCATAATAAGTGCATCACTTCGTTCACTTAAACCGATTGCAGCTCGATGTCTTGTGCCTAGTTTCTTTTCGCCAGTATAAATATCTGAAAGTGGAAGAACATTTGCTGCTGACACAATTTTATTGTGGCTCACTAATACAGCTCCATCATGTAGTGGATTTCCTGGGAAAAAAATAGATTCCAATAATGAATGCGTTAAGTCTGCGCCGATATGGATACCAGGTTTTAAGAAAGATTCAAGTGCATCTTCTCTTTGAATCACAATGAGCCCACCATGTCTTCTCTTAGACATATTTTGTACGCAATTTGATAGCTCTGGGTATTTTTCAGTAAACGGAGACAAATAACAATTTAAATAGAATGTCGCAGCCTGCATTTCAATCGTAATAAATTTCTCTTTGATTTTTTCAAAATCTCCAAGCAGACAATTTGATTCTGTATCCATTAATTCTATACTGTGCTGTATGGACATGATGACTTGACTAAGTTCTTCTTTTACCGTTTGTTTCATTGGTGAAAAATCACAATTTGATTGATTCACAAAAAACACGCCTCTTTTCTAATATAATGATGGATCACCTCTTGTTATATTTAGTCTCTCTATCTGGATTTTTTTTATTCGCTTTGGAGGCATTTCGCCAATCCCTTCCTTTATTTTCAAAATAATAAGGCGACTACCTGTTCATATGTGAACAAGAAGTCGCCTATTTTTGGGTCAATAAGATATAAATTGTGCACTAATTTCAGCTATTAAACCATAGCCTGGCGCAAAATAACTGCCAAAGGATTTTTCTACAACATTTTATTTGACACGATCCATTTCATAATTAAATGCTTGAACGATTATTCTTGGACTATAAAGAATGACAATACTAGCCCACAAATACTTAGTAAAGTGGCTGTAATAAAGGCAATCTGGATTCCTTGTAACATCGCTACCTCTAGTACATCCTGCTCTCTAAATGTTATGACGGTACTCATTACAGTAACAAGCAAAGCCGTTACAATGGCTCCCCCTACCATACTTAATGTGCTATTCATGGCAGTTCCATGAGCCATTAAATTAGTAGGTAGAGCATTTATACCAGCAGTAGTAAGTGGCATCATAATCATCGCAATGCCTAAAGAAATAAATGTAAATAGCAGTGCCAACAACCATAGGGCTGTATTCATAGTTACTGTTACTAACATGCTTGTAGCAAGCACAATAAGAGAAAACCCGACAATCGCCAATTCCTTTCCACCAATTTTATCGAAAATTTTACCCGTCACAGGAGACATAAAGCCCATTACTAGAGCTCCCGTAAATAGAACTAGCCCCGTTTCAAGTGCAGAAAGACCGCGTACATTTTGAATGTAAAATGTTAATAATATTTGCGTGCCAATCATTAACGCATATACTAAACTGGATAAAATTGTGCTAATTGTAAAGGTCTTCGATTGAAAAACACGAAACTCAAGCATAGGATTTGCTAACGCAAGCTGTCTTTTAATAAATACATAAAGAGCTATACCTCCAACCCCTAATGGAACAAACACTTGTGCATCAGTAAAACCAACTGTCCCAGCTAAACTAAAGCCATATAGTAACCCTCCCCATCCTAGAGAAGATAACGCGATAGAAAGACTATCTAGCTGACCATTTTTTTGAGGTGTTACATTCCTCATAAATAAAACAACAAGTAACAACACAGCTATTGACGCAGGAAATACCATATAAAATAAATGCCGCCACGTAAAATGCTCAATAACCCAGCCCGCTAAAGTTGGACCCACTGCTGGAGCAAATCCAGTAACGAGCCCCGCAAGCCCCATCACCGAACCTCGTTGCTCTTTTGGGTACATGAACAATAAAACTGTCTGCATTAAAGGCATAATAATCCCAGCCCCTGCAGCCTGTATCACTCGCGCTACAAGTAATACGGTAAAGGATGGTGCAAATGCGCCTAATATCGTACCTATGCTAAATAAGCTAAGTGCAGACATTAATAATAGACGGTTTGAGAAACGCCCGATTAAAAAAGCAGTAATTGGTATTAGGATCCCATTTGTCAATAAATAGACGGTTGTTAACCACTGCGCTAGATTCGCATCAATGTGAAAATCATGCATGATTGGTGGCATCGCAATTAATAATAAGGTCTGGTTTAAAATTGAAACAAACGCAGCCGCTAGTAAAATAGCGCCGACTAAAATTTTCTTACTTGCCGTTATGTTTTTCATCTTTTCCTCCCTTAGTTAGTTAGTGATAACTAACATTTTTTTAAAAAATAAAACTATGCTTGCACTCCCTTCATAAAAACTTCTACTGTATCTTGAACAAAATTTTCTTGCTGATCTTTTAGAAAATGGTTCTCCCAAATCGCATTCGACACGAAAAAGCCAAACAATCCCGTTAAAAAAACAATCGCTTGCCCTTTTGTATCGATTTCCTTCTTCATGTGCCCCAATTCGATTGATTTTTGAAAATAGCTGGCCAGTAAATTTTGTAGTTGACGTGTATTATTATCAGAAATTATATCTATTAACTCTGGTAATATGCTTCGATCTTGAATGGCAATAAGAAAAATAGGTTTATTTTTCTCCATAAACGTTAAATAGCTGTGAGCAATTTGCTGCAAATCATTTTTTAAATGGCCAGTCAATTCATGTAAAAAGAAATGTTCGAAGTACGGAATGTAAGAATACGTTTGAATAAGTGAATGTAATATCCCCATCTTTGTATCAAAATGACGAAAAACAGTCATCTCACTGACACCTGCTGTTAAGGCAATTTCTTTCACAGAAACATTGTTGTAACCACGTTCGGTCATCAATGCAAGTGCTGACGCTAAAATTTTGTCTGCGGTATTTTTTCTCAAAGTATGACCTCCTAAATGTTAGTTATGACTAACAAAAATATAGATGACTTCTTTCATGCTGTCAATCATTCGTTATTAGGCTAATAAAAAAACACACGCCATTCGGATCTACCATGACGTGTGTTGAATACATTTGGATGTTACATATGGCCGGCACGAATTTTCTTGACAATACTATATGTAGTAAAAGCAGCTGCTGGTGCAAGGACTACAATGAAGATTAGCCATACTTTCAAGCTTTCTGTTGACTTCAGTATTTCATAGTTTGTCGTAACATAAATAATAAGTCCGCCTAATAATAAATAGCTCAGCACGTTTGGAAAAATAACAAGTAAACGTAATACAGCTGGTGGCATTTTTTGTTGATCCATACAACCACACCCCTTTTACTTAATTATACGTAAATCATCTATTAAACGCACTATATTTCTCATAGAGTGCCGACCAACTATCTCCTACTTCCACTTGTCTACATAAATATAGTAGTTGACACCTTTGTAACTTTTGTTTACAATTTTCATAATTTGATACGCAAACTCACACTAACTTGTGAGTGGCGAAATTTTGTAGAGTATTAACTCTGTTTCATTCGCCCGTCGTCTACTAATAGACGGCGGGGTTTTTTATTTTTTTGGAGGGTTTTTTTTGAATAAATTAAAGTTTTCATTAATCGTTTTATTAGGTGCCTGTAGCTATGGGATTCTTTCTTCCATCCTTAAAATTGGTTTTTTAAATGGATTTTCTTTTCCTGCACTTTTAGGTGGACAATATGTATTTGGCTGGTTTGGATTATTATTACTCGTTATGTTCTTCTCTCGCTATAAAGTAACCCTAAAAAATGTATTCTCTTTATTGGCTGTTGGGATGACAATGAGTTTAACCAGTATTTTTTATGGGCTTTCTGTAAAAGAATTACCTGCATCTATTGCTATTGTTCTATTATTTCAATTCACTTGGATGGGCGTGCTTATTGAAGCAATTGCTAACAAAACTTTTCCAAGTCGAGAAAAGTTATTATCCATCCTCATCTTATTTATAGGAACGATATTTGCTGGAGGTATATTTGATGGAATAGGACAAGAATTATCTATAAAAGGAATCACCTTTGGGTTATTAGCAGCTATAACTTTTTCCTTATATATATTTGCAAGTGGACGTGTTTCTACTGATGTTCCAATCTACTCAAAAAGCTTTCTTATGACAACGAGTGCTACACTCTTCGTTTGCTTAATATTTCCACCGACATATTTGATTGATGGTACATTGCAGGCCGGATTATGGAAATATGCTTTAATCCTTGGCTTCTTTGGTGTAGTTGTACCAGTCATTTGTTTTTCCATCGGTGTACCAAAGGTAGGGACAGGTCTTGGAACAATTTTAGGAGCTGTCGAACTCCCAACAGCAGTTATCGCTTCTATTACACTTGTTCATGAAGTGGTATCCCCTTTACAGTGGATTGGAATTGTTTGTATTTTATTCGGAATTTTCATACCTCAAATTCTAAAAGTACGAAAAGAGAAAAAACAAAGCCGTTTTCCTGAAGAAACAATTGAGTTTTAAGTAGAATTTTTGGTGAGCGCTAACCATAATAAAGCAACACGTCAAAAAAAATTTAAATGCAGAAATCGGATTTCAATTAAATCGCTTAAATGTTGAGTCTAACTCTTTAGCATACAACTAATGGTTGACTACAAATTATAAACTGACAATCAACTGTAAGGTAAGTTCCATTCCAAATAAAATAGGTATAGATACGGTAAAATCCCGAACCTATACCTATAAAAAAGTGTTTTTCACTCACTCGACTTATAAAAGAGATACTACAATTTTAGCAAAATAAAATATATTAAAGTAACTCATCATTACTCCAAGTGAACACCATCTGATCGGAGGTTAGGACAGTTTGCGGAAAAATTTCTTGGGCTTGTGCTAGGAAAATTGGTAAATCATGCGGCAAAAATCGTGCACTCAAATGGTTGAGTAGTAAAAATTTCACTTTTGCTCGACTAGCAACCATAGCTGCCTCCACATTTGTAGAATGTCCATAGTTTGCAGCCAATCCCACTGTATCTCCATCAAAGGTCGCTTCGTGAATCACAATATCTGCATGCTCCGCCAACAATACCGCTTCTTCACAGTACTTTGTATCACCTAAAATAGTAAGTGTGAAGCCTTTTTTCGGAGGTGCTACAACATCAGTTGCTTTAATCATTGTGCCATTTTCAAGCTCAATATCGTGCCCCCTCTTTAACTGTCCGAGCAGTGGACCCTTTGGAACGCCTAAAGCTTGGACTTTCTCCATAAGCAATTCTCCCGGTAATTCCTTTTGTTCTATGCGGTAACCAAAACATGGAACTACATGACGTAATTCACCGGCTCGTACAGTAAAGTGTGCGTCCTCGTAAATGACACCTTCCTGTACTTCTACAAATTGTAGTGGATACGTTAAATGTGTTTTTGACAATGCAAATGTCTGCTCCACCCATTGCTGTAACCCTGCTGGTCCAAAAATCGTTAATGGCTCATCTCCTCCTTGAAAGGAGCGAGAACTTAGAAATCCTGGTAGGCCAAAAATATGATCGCCATGTAAATGGGTGATGAAAATTTTCGTAACTTTACGTGGCTTTAAGGATGAATGCAATATTTGATGCTGTGTCGCTTCTCCACAATCAAAAAGCCACATCTCACCAATTTCATCTAGAAGCTTGACCATTAGAGCACTCGTATTGCGCTCTTTCGAAGGCATGCCTGCGCCTGTCCCTAAAAAATGTAGTTGCACATATGCCACCTCAATTCTTTTTCTGTCGTTCTATTGTACCTTATTGCTGAAAATAAGAAAAACCTTTGGTGACAAGCTTCCCAAAGGTTTTTCCTTTATCTCGCATTAACAGTCAGTAAGACGCCCACCTCAAGTTGATAGATGAGAACGAGTCAACTAGGTGGGCGATCAACTAACCGTAAAAGCCCGATTGGTTGAACTAACAATCCGTGGGGGATGAAGATAACCCCCATGGATTGAAGTTTCACTTTATTTTGGCTCCCAAGATACAAGTGCAGCATGGAAGTCATGACGGTAGTAATAACAACCATCCTTTTCTTCTATAAACGGTGCGAGAGAATCCTCGATATGTGCTCTTTTAACATCAGTATTCAATATTTTTTTACTCTGTGTTGTAACAAGTTGCTCATACGTATCATATTCATATACGCGTTTCAGCGGTATTATTTTGCATTCTGCATAAATATCCATTTCATATAACAAATTCAAAAACTCAATATAATCTCTTCGTGGGAACTTGATATCATAGCCATATTTGGTATGTAATAGTTCGTAATGCGGTTGAATCGGACCTGTCGTCATCCCGATAATTGCACGCTTTTTAGCAAGACGATTCATATGTTTTAATGCCGCTTTGATTTCATACATGCGGTAAAAACAATTCACACCGATTACAATATCATGTGTTTGAATGTCATTTTCACCAAGCTCTTCCCATTTTGCATGGACATAAGAAACATGTTCCTCATGTTGTAAGCAACTTTGTAAGTACGTGAGAATACTTGCTGAACTGTCAACACAGGTAAGCTCTCGAACATAATCAGCAAGTGGAAACGTATAATTACCCCAACCAGGTCCGATTTCAAGGACTGAGTGTTCTGGCTGAATACTTCCCTTAATTTCTGCAAAGATCTGTGCCGCATAGGGGTCTGTTTGTCCAGTGTTTTTGCGTGCTATCGATTGCGACCAAAACTGTTCTTCTAAATGATCATTCACCATTCGCTCAGGCATTTGCCCTTGCCAATCCTTCATACCCTCTTGCCATAATGCCTCATAATTAATGGCTAACGGCCCTTTTCGTGTCATACGCTTACCTCTATATTCAACATGTCATATATTTTTTCCATATCTAAATTGGCCCGTACATGGGTAGCAAGCATGTTATAAGCATCTTCTCTACGCTCTGCATCGCTTTTCACATCACTAGGTAGCGCAGCAAGGCCTTTTTCCACACGTATGTCGTTGACTAGCTGTCGAGTAAAGGTACGATTATGGAACAAACCGTGGAAATATGTGCCGATAACTTGCTCATCCGCACTCACTGCTCCGTCCACACGACCATCTACTAACTGCAAAAATGGTGATACCTCATCACGCAAAATTTTTGTGCGCCCAAGGTGTATTTCATAGCCTGTGAATGTATCATTACCGCGTGTACCAGTCATTTGTACAGTCTTTTTATCCCCTACAAAAACGGTTTCCATAGGCAGTAGTCCTAAGCCTTGTGCGGGATCACCATTCCCTTCTACAGTGTCAGGGTCAAGTAGCGTTTCACCAAGCATTTGGAAGCCACCGCAAATACCAATAATTTTGGTACCACGTGCACGTAAGTTGGCAATAGCTCGATCAAAACCTTGTGCCTTTAACCATGCTAAATCATCCATCGTGCTTTTTGTACCTGGGAGTATTAGTAAATCAGGAGTACCAAGCTCTGCAACATTGCCAATTAATCGCACACCCACTTCTGGTTCATCAAAAAAGGGATCTACATCTGTAAAATTCGAAATTCGCGGCAAACGGATCATGGCAATATCCACCAAAAATTCTCCTGGCTTTGGCTTTTTGAAGCGTAATGACGATAATGCAAGTGAGTCCTCTGCCTCAATATTGACATCTACATATGGCACGACACCTAACACAGGTATGCCTGTCTCACGTTCCACCCATTCAATACCATCATCGAGTAACTCACGCAACCCTCTGAATTTATTAATAATTAGCCCTTTCACGCGCGCACGTTCGGCATCATCGAGCAATGCTAATGTCCCGATAATTGACGCAAACACACCACCACGATCAATATCTGCAACTAAAACAACTGCAGCATCAGCTAAGTGAGCCATACGCATATTCGCGATATCGCGATCCTTTAAATTGATTTCTGCTGGGCTACCTGCACCTTCAAGCACAATCACATCATATGTATTTTGTAATGTTCGTACAGATTTTTCAACGATGGGCATCGCCTCCTGCACAAATTTATTGCGGTAACTTTTCGCGTCCATGTTCAAAAAATGCTTGCCATGTACAATGACCTCAGACACCATATCCTGCTTTGGTTTTAATAAAATAGGATTCATGTCAGTTGTAGCAATAACACGCGCAGCTTCTGCTTGTACACCTTGCGCACGGCCGATTTCACCACCATCCACCGTCACAAATGAATTAAGCGCCATATTTTGAGACTTAAAGGGTACTACCTTTAGCCCCGCATCAGAAAAAATACGGCATAAGGCTGTGCAAATCATGCTTTTTCCGACATCAGAAGCTGTTCCTTGAATCATAATTGATTTTGCTGGCACACTCTTTCCTCCCATCACTTTTACAGAAAGTTTATTTATTCAGGCAGTATCTCAACACCGTCTGAATAAAACATAAACCTCCTATTTCTCGTAACACCTCTAGATGTGACAAACCGCTCTGGACATCTAATTAGAATTCAAGTCCCTTAACTGCTGGGATACCCTCGTCATAATAATGCTTTGTCGCATCAATTGTTGATACTAAATCCGCCATTGCAATAAGCGCTGGATTTGCACTACGCCCCGTTATTACAAGGTGCATCGTTGTAGGTCGCTGTTTAATCGCTTCGATGACTTCAGCTAATGGCAGCACATCATCAATCGGAAACTTGGTAATAGCCAACGCATTGTTTAACTCATCTAGTACAAGTAAATCAATGCTGTCGTCTTGCAAAGCAGCCTTTGTTTTTTTCCAAGCTTTTGCAAGAGCCGCGCGATGCTCCTCTGGCGTTTTTGTCCAAGTAAAGCCTATGCCCATTTGTTCCATTTCCACGCCAAGCTTTCGAAGGGCGATTTGCTCGCCATACGTGCGCTCTGGTGATTTAATGAATTGCATAAATCTCACGTTTAAACCACGACCAACTGCACGTAACGTCACACCAAGTGAAGCTGTCGTTTTGCCCTTGCCCTCACCTGTGTATACTAAAAACAAGCCTTTTCTAGCCATGCTTCATGCCCCCTTAAAGCCACGTTGTTTTTTCTTCAAATGGCGTACGCTTTTTGTCTTTTAGCTCCTGCTCTTCCGGATAGCCAATGAATATTGTCCCTACTACCTTTTGACTGTCACTCGCACCGATAAATGTATGCATACGTGCATCATGGACAAGTCCAACGCCTCGTGTACGCCATACAAATCCTAGTCCTTGTTCTTCAGCTGCTAACCACATGGACATAATGGCACTGCAAACTGCAAAGACATTGTCTTGTGTTGCATCTGCATCACCTTCTACAATATCTGCTGTCACAACAATTGCAACAGGCGTTGTTTGTACTACTTTTAATGAGCTTTCTACTAGGTTTGGCTTTGTTGGAAAACGTTCCTGTAAATAAGTATTAGCCATTTCTTCATAGCGCTTCATGGCTTCATCTTGTATCACAAAAAAATGCCAAGGCTCACGCATACGGTCATTAGGTGCAAAAGTAGCTGCTTGCAAAATTTGTTCGATTTTCTCTTGTTCAACAGGCTGTGGTGTATAATTTCGAATTGCTCGTCGATTTCTTAACGCTTCGATGACTGTCATGATTGTTCCCCCTTATTTCCGCTACACTCCGGTGCCTATCTCTGTCGCTTTGTTATCGCCATAAATCAATGATCTTTGCCGGAGGGTTTTCTTTAAGTCAGTGGCTTAAACAACAACTTACTTACTTACTTACTTACTTACTTACTTACTTACTTACTTACTTACTTACTTACTTACTTAACTTCCGTTCATAGCACCCTATGTTGAGGTAGGTGACTTTGACTGAATCATGTTAAAGAGAGACCTTGCTCTTCGAACCACTGAATGTTGTCGCGGACATTGACAACATCCCCTACAACAATCATGGAAGGATTATGATAGCCCTCACGTTCAATAATGTCAGCAATTTCATCTAGTTGCCCTGTGATTGTGCGCTGTTTGTCGGTCGTTCCCCACTCAATAACAGCTACTGGCGTAGTTGCTTTACGTCCATTGTCGATTAATTTTCTCGAGATGTAGGCAATATTACCAACGCTCATATAAAATGCTACTGTATCTATTCCTGTTGCCAGTGCTGGCCAATTTAAAAAGTCTTGGCCTTTTTCTTCACGACCATGTCCTGTTACAAGCGCAAAGCTTGTGGCAAAATCTCGGTGCGTTACAGGTATTCCTGCATAAGCTGGTGCTGCAATTCCTGCCGTAATACCTGGCACTACTTCATAAGCAATGCCATGATTTTTTAATATTTCGGCTTCCTCTGCTCCGCGACCAAAGACGAATGGATCGCCACCTTTTAAGCGGGTTACGATTTTGCCTTCTTGTGCCCTTCGGACAAGGAGCTCATTGATTTCATCTTGAATAAGATGGTGCTTACCAGGCAATTTACCGCAGTATACTAGTTCAGCATCCGGCTTTGCAGATTCTAACAATTTTGGGTTTACAAGACGATCATATGCAATGACATCAGCCTTTTGAATGCATTCAAGCCCATACACCGTGATGAGCTTTGGATCTCCAGGACCAGCTCCTACTAAATACACTATTCCGTCCTTCATGGCGATTCTCCCGTCAATAATTGTTGTAAATAAGCTTCACGTCTATCAATCTCTCCACTACGAGTCCACTCTAGTAAGTTTGGCTCAAGTAATGCTTGCAGCACTGCCCGTCGTTTATCGCCCTTTTCAAACTTAGCAACAACCATTAATCGTGCCTGCTGTAAAAAGCATACGTAGTCTTCATAGACTGCATCAAATTGCTCGGCTAAATCTTCCTTTATTTTACGAGCTAAAGAGGGACTTGCACCTGATGTTGAAACTGTTAATACAAGAGGGCCACGGCGTATAGTAGCTGGTGTAATAAAATTACTTTCGCCTTGTGCATCTGCTCGATTTAATAGTTGCCAATGTTGAGCCGCTTCCTGTACGGCTTCATTCACGGTAGTATCATTTGTTGCCGCAATGATGAGCGATGCATCATCTAAATCACGCGGTTCAAATACCTTGTCACGCCATGTGATTTGACCAGATTCTGCTAGAGGCAGTAATGTTTCGTGCAATGTTGGGCTTACAACTACTACATTGGCTTTAGCCGGTAACAAAGACGCCACCTTCTGCGTTGCAACATGTCCTCCTCCAACAATTACTACCGTTTTATATTCGATATTTATATGAATTGGAAAGTAATTAGTCAAAATTTTTCACCTTCTTACAAGCTGCCAACCAGTTTTCGACAAGCTTTGGATTGGATACAAAATGAAAATGCGTATAGCCAGCGACTAAATTGCTTGCCTGATAACCCTCTTGTTTTGTGCCAAAGCGCCCTTTTGTTTCATAGGCAGGCGTTTCATGTGTACCGCTATATTGTGAATAATGGAATTCATGTCCCTTTGCTTCTTCCTCTTCACCGATTAAAAAGTTTGCTTTCTTGCCGGTAATTTCACGATAGCCAAGCGCCGCAAGCTTTGTTTGCATTGCTACCTCACCTGGAATAATACCAAGCATGTCATAGCGTTCGCCATTACTATTCGTAATGGCTTGTGTCAAATACATGAAACCGCCGCATTCAGCTAAAGTTGGTAAACCCTTGTTAATGGCCTCACAAATTGACTGTTTTGCTATGGTATTGCCTGCGAGTGTATCGGCAAATTCCTCTGGAAAGCCCCCACCAATATATAGACCGTCAGCCTCAACTGGTACAGGCTCATTGGCTAAAGGTGAGAAAAATTTTAGCGTAGCCCCTTTTGCGCGCAGGAGGGTCAGATTTTCTTCGTAATAAAAGTTGAATGCAGCATCCTTTGCCACGGCAATATGAATATGTTGATCTTCGTGCTGTTCAAATAAATCACCTGTTTCTTCTAGAACAGGTGCCTTTGTTAATTCAAGCAATATCTCTAAATCGATCGTTTCGGCCATTAAAGCGCCTAGCTTATCAAAAAACGAAGCAAGCTCACCACGCTCTATAGCAGGAATTAACCCTAAATGTCGACTTGGAATATCAATGCCTGCTTCGCGTTTTAAATAACCAATGACAGGAATACCACATTCCTGCTCAATCGCCGCTTTGGCAATTTCGTAGTGACCGACACTTCCGACTTGGTTCGCGATGACGCCCACAATATTCGGTTTATCAGATAGCATTTGGAAGCCCTTTACAACTGCTGCCACACTTCGAGCCATACTTGCGCAATTGACGATTAAAATAACCGGACTTTCGGTAATGACACTTACATCTGCGGCTGATCCTGCATCAGATAATGGGCTTTTACCATCATAGAAACCCATAACACCCTCAATAATCGAAACATCTGCATCCATACTGGCACGTGCCACAATATCACGCACGGCATCATGCGAAAACATCCAACTATCGATATTACGCGACACACGTCCAGTCACCGCTGTATGATAGCTAGGGTCTATATAATCGGGACCACATTTAAAGCCCTGTACGATTTTCCCCTTTTCCTGTAATGCCTTCATTAGACCAATTGTAAACGTCGTTTTACCAACACCACTACCAGTTCCAGCAAGTACAAAGCGATTCGTTTGCATAGGCTCCCTCCTTAAAATGTTAATCTCGCTACAGAAATTGTTGCGTTCCCTGATTTTTTCTTTGGTAGCACGAGCGATTCTACTTGTGCAAAGCGCATAGCAGCCGGCTCACTGACGCCGTATGCACCTGTATATTTAAATACCGTTTCAGACGGTGATGGGAAATTGATTTCGTTTAATTGTGCTGGTGTATATGTGATGAACTCCCAGTCATATTTCTTTGTCACATCAATGAAGCATTGTTCGTCTTTTTTTAAATCAATCGTACAAAGAGCTTTGACACTTTTTTTCGATAATTTTAATTCTGCGAGTGTTTCATCAATAACTTGTTCGATTTCTTCAAGTGACGTATCACGATTGCAGCCCATACCTAGCACAATCGATTTTGGACGATAAATCACGCCATTCTCAAGAAGCACTTCTTCCTCCGGTTCAATGATGCGATCAGTAATCCATAACGTTGCATGAGGTTTC
This sequence comes from Lysinibacillus sp. UGB7, assembly GCF_049058285.1. Taxonomy (NCBI): domain Bacteria; kingdom Bacillati; phylum Bacillota; class Bacilli; order Caryophanales; family Bacillaceae; genus Lysinibacillus; species Lysinibacillus sp. UGB7. Next base: position 144,944 of record NZ_JBMGUV010000008.1, on the reverse strand, counting down.
GCCTCTATCGCGGTTTGCGTCGATGGATATATTTTGATTTGCTCTGGCATAGGGGTATCACGCATCCACCAATCACGTTCACCAGTTTCTTGTACGATTGCGACATGCTCCTCGTTAACAACAGAGGCACTTACTGGCGTAAGCTTGTCTGCACTGTCCCACACCCAACCAAAGCGTGCGCCAAATAAATCAACAGGAATTGTTTTTTGGACATCCGAAGCCGTTGTAATAATTGGATTTGCACCAAGGGCCGCTGCAACTTCATGAGTAAGCTCATTGGCACCACCTAAATGACCTGATAGTACACTAATGACATTTTCCCCACGATCATCAATGACTACAACACCAGGGTCTGTCTTCTTATCCTGTAAAATTGGCGCAATCATGCGTACAACCGCACCAAGTGAAATGATTAAAATTAAGCCTTTATACTGCTTGAATAATGTAGGCAATAGCAATCGCACGGTACCAGAAAACAGCTGAATATGCTTCTCTGCTTCGTCGCCTTGCTCAAATTTACTCATATAATATAAATCACTCTGCGCAAAGGTTTGTTGTAGTCTACGTCCAATTTGTACACCGTGCTTGGTAATCGCCACAACCGCATAAGGATTACGTTGAGCAACTTCTGGTAAAACGCCCTCTTGCAATTTAATCACTTGTCTTCACACCTTTTCGGAAGCCGTGCGTAAAGGTCGCATCATATAATTTCGAACGGTATTCATCTTTATCATGAATATTCGGGTCTAATGCCCAGCCCGCTAAAATCATTGCATGTTTACGAATGCCATTAACACGCATCGCTTCATCTAGTTCAACTAATGTCGTGCGCACAATTTTTTGATCTGGCCAAGAAGCACGTTGAATCACTGCCACCGGTGTATCGTCCGCCCATCCTGCATTTTGCAATTCTTTGATAATTTTCTTAGTTAAAGTTGCACTTAAGAATAGCGCAATCGTACAATGATGGCTAGCTAAAGCACGTAACTTTTCAAACTCTGGTACAGGTGTGCGCCCTTCAGCACGTGTTAAAATAAGCGTTTGCGTTAAATCTGGGATTGTAAGTTCCGCACCGATTGCCGCAGCAGCTGCAAATACTGAGCTAACACCAGGAATGACTTCGTAACCTATGCCTTCTTTTTTTAAAAGTGCTACTTGTTCCATAATGGCACCATACATGGCAGGGTCACCTGTATGCATGCGTGCTACTACTTTGCCCGCATTGACACGCTCTACCATTACCGCAACCATTTCCTCTAAATGCATACCTGCTGTACGAATAACTTCTGCATCAGGTTTTGCTTTTGCAATTAGATCTTCATTTACTAGGGAATCTGTATACATGACAACGTCCGCTGTTTGTAACATCTGTAAACCCTTCACCGTAATTAAATCCGGATCACCAGGGCCAGCACCGACAATAAAAATTTTCTTCATTATTTACGCACCACCATTAATGTTAAATATTCTAAAGCGACGCCTTCTAAATCTTGAACATCCCAAATGATTTCTTCGTCAGACGTTACTTTGGTCACAACCGATGCCTTATCAAGTAAATCTAAATCGCGCAGTACCTCCAGCATTAAATCCATAACCTTTGCAACTTTAATGAAAACAACCGCATCATGATTTTCAATTGCTTCACGCATAGCACCGTAATTGTCATGTGCTGGAATAATCGCCACACGATCATCACCATCTGCTAGGGCAATACCTAGTCGCGACGCTGAGCCATTAAATGAAGAAATACCAGGCACTGTACGAATTTCCACCTCTGGATGCCTATCTTGCATAAGCTTCATCATATGGATGAATGTACTATATAATAAGGGGTCCCCTTCTGTCACAAACGCGACGTCCTTGCCCTCTTGCAGCTTACCATAGACAAGTTCCACGGATTTTGTCCATTCTCGTTCTAACACAGCCTCATCTTTTGTCATTGGGAACACGAGACCAAGCATATCTTTCTCTTCTGGGTTAATGTACACATCTACAATACGATGCGCATAACTTTTACTGCCCTTCATTTTTTTCGGATAGGCAATAACCGGCGACTCCTGAATGACACGGAATGCCTTTACTGTAATTAACTCTGGATCGCCAGGGCCTACACCTAAGCCATATAAAATACCAAGATTACTCATGATTTTCTTCCTTTCGATGTGCCGAAATAATATAAATCGGATTTAATGGGACAAAACGGGTCATATCTAAAATCGGCTTACTACGTGCCAATTGCGCCTGCAAAATATCGACAGCAAAGCCACAAGCTTTAAACGCTTCAACCGCCTTATATAAATTTTCTATCGTTGCTGCATTTAAGACGATGCGACCATTAGGCTTCAAACGTGAACAGCACATCTGTAAAAGTTCCACCATTTCGCCACCTGTACCACCAATAAAAATCGCATCTGGATCCGGGAAATTTTCTAGTCCATTCGGTGCTTTACTATGAATAGCCGTCATATCTACACGGAATTTCTGCTGGTTTTGCATGCAGTTCTCTAAATCGGGTGCATTTTTTTCCACCGCAAATATTTGCCCCTCTGGTGACAGTTTGCCAGCCTCAATAGCCATTGACCCTGTACAAGTGCCAACGTCCCAAATGATGCTATCTTTTTGTAACTGCATAGCCTGTAGACTTAACACACGAATTTCCTTTTTCGTAATAAGCCCTTTATCTGGCTTACGTTGCGAAAATTCTTCATCATCAATACCTAGTGAATAGCGTTTGGGTGCTGATGTTTGCTGTAAAATGACAACATTCAACGTAGAAAATTCAGCTGTTTCTAATTCATCAAGAGAATACCAGCCGTATTTTTCTTCATTACCTTGTAAATTTTCTGCAACAAACACTCGGTATTCCGTCATACCAAAATGCTTCAGATAACGTGCCAATGCATTTGGGTTATTTTCAGCGTCAGTAAGTAGCGCTACTTTCTTTTTGCCGTCAATGCGCTGTGCTAAGCCCTTCATTGGTCGGCCGTGAATACTTGCTACATAGGCATCCTGCCAACTCTCGCCCATTTTTGAAAACGCAAGTTGCACCGAGCTCATATATGGATAAACCTCGATTTCTAGTTTTTTCACTAAATAACCACCGATGCCATAGAATAATGGATCACCCGACGCTAAAATAACTGTTCTTCGTGTTTCTGCCGCTAACCTTTCAACAAGCGTTGAAAGACCACCCTTAATGACAACTTTTTCTCCTGTAAAGCTCGGGAAAAAATCAAGGACACGCTCACCTCCAACGAGTACTTCACAGTTTTCAATCCACTGCATGTACTGTGGCAATAAGCTTTCTTGTCCATTATCCCCGATCCCAATTAATTTCATCGATCGATGCAATGTCATCAGCCCTTCCTAATAATTGTCCCTTCATCGAGTAAATCGATGTGGAGAGCGTCAAACCGCCCCTTGTATGGTGTATCGATGAATAGCAACATGCCTCACATAAATGATGAAAGAAGTCATCATAGCCTTTATCCGCCATAATTTCACCAACTTGTGAAGCGGTATTGGCTTCTCTTACTTCGGTAATTGTGTCCTCATCTGCACCAATATCTGCTGCCAATTGCGCTAAAAAATTAAAGTCAATAGCAGCACTTTTTGAATGCACCATCATGACACCCTGTGCAACCTTTGAAAACTTCCCCATCATCCCAACGAGTGATACTTGCCTGATGCCAAGCCGTTTACAATGTTTTAACGTAAATCCGACAAAATCACCCATTTCTATAAATGCTTCCTCTGGCAATTCAGGATACTGTGCCATTGCATACTTTTCACTGCGTCCACCTGTGGTCACCACTACATGTTCACACCCAGCAGCCTTTGCCACACTGATGGCTTGGACAATACTTGCCATATACGCTGAACTCGAAAAAGGCACGACGGTTCCCCTTGTGCCTAAAATGGAAATGCCTCCGATAATGCCGAGTCTTCCATTTAACGTTTTTTTTGCAATTTCCTCACCCTCTGGTACGGAAATAACGACATTCACGCCACGTTCTATATGAAACTCATCAAGTACACTCTGTACAGTACTATGTATCATCTTGCGCGGTACAGGGTTAATAGCAGCTTCCCCGACAGCAACTGGTAAGCCGGGCTTTGTCACTCGCCCGACTCCAATTCCTCCATCTAAATGAATACCTGGTGTATCAGCCCAGCTTACTGTGCCAATAATGAGCGCCTTATGTGTAGCATCAGGATCATCACCGGCATCTTTTATCGTTTCACAGCTTACAGTGTTACTAGCAAATGTACATTTTTCGATTGTAAACGTTGCATCACGCCCTATTGGTAAATGGATGGTGCTCGTTTCCTGTTCTTCATTTGTAATCAATGCTAGTAATGCAGCTTTTGAAACAGCAGTTGCACAGGCTCCCGTTGTATAACCGTGGCGCATGTCCTTGGGATCCTTTTTTGGCTTCCGCTCCATTACTTTTTCGCCTGTTCGTCCGCTAAAATCGAAATGGCATTCAATGCGGCTACCGTCACTGTACTACCGCCTTTACGGCCAACATTTGTAATATACGGAATACCTTCTAGCTTTAATAGCTCCTCTTTGGACTCAGCCGCTGATACGAAGCCAACTGGCATACCGATAATTAAATCCGGTTTAGCTAAACCTTCTTTAATCAAGCGAATTAACTCAAGTAATGCTGTCGGTGCATTGCCAATGGCATAAATACCGCCTTCGTGTAATTTTGTAGCCTTTTGCATTGAAATAATAGCACGTGTTGTATTTTGTTTTTTCGCTTCGATTGAAACATCTTCATCTGCGATATAGCAATGTAAATCCCCGCCATGCTTTTGGAAACGTTTTTTCCCTGAACCACTTTCAATCATTTGTACGTCTGCAATCACGTGACGACCTGCAAGGATCGACTTTACCCCTGCTTCTAATGCTCCTGGCGTAATGATGACACTACGACCTAACTCAAAATCAGCAGATGCATGAATAATTCGACGAACAACTTTCCACTCATCTTCTGTAAAGTTATGTTCACCCATTTCCTCTGCAATAATTGCGAAACTATAATCATAAATTTTATCTGGGTCTACTGTTAATGGTTTGAAATCTGTTTTAAAATCCATTTGTATTGCCTCCTAGAGTATGTTTTGAACAGCTTGCAGTACATCCTCAAACTTGGAATACTGTTGGCCGTATTGTATATTTGGTCGAGCAATTAAAATCGTTTCAATGCCACAAGCAAGTGCAGCCTCAAGCTTTTCATCAACTGAACCAACTTTTCCGCTTTCTTTTGTAATCATCAAAGTGACGTCATATTGACGGAAAAGTGCTTCGTTTAATTCTTTTGAAAATGGTCCTTGGATGGCAACAATATCTCTTTGAGCCACACCAAGTGCCTCACATTTTTCCATATTATCAAGGCGAGGAAGCATCCGCGCAATAACCCGCGTATTTTCTAGACCATGCAATACTTTGGTAAACGTCGCTAGCGTTTTACTGCCTGTAGTCAACATAATGACACCGCGTTTTTTTGCTGCTAGTTGCGCCGCTTGCTCATAATCTTTAACAACTGTGATGAGAGGATGTGCGTAGTGCTCATGGGCACGTTCATAGCGAATATAGAGTACACCTGCTTTTTCAGCTGCTGCCATCGCATTTTTAGAAGCCTCTTCGGCAAATGGGTGTGAGGCATCTACAACAAGTTGATAGCCCTTTTCTATTAAAATCGTCGCCATTTCGTCAGCCGTCAAACGGCCAACTAAATGTGGAAGACCAACTTCTGTAAGACTTGAAGCCGCTGAATCAGTGACCACGGTCGCAGTCACTTTATGTCCAGCAGACTGCAATTCTAGTGCTAGATTCCTTGCATCACTCGTCCCCGCTAACATGAAAATCATTTTACTGACTCCTCTTCATGGTGATGGTGGTGGTCATGGTCGTGATCGTGGTCATGTCCGTGATCATGATCATGATGGTGATGGTGATGTGCATGACCATGTACCGCAGCATAAGCACGGTAATTTTCTAAATCTTGCATGCCAGTAGATGTACCATTCACAGCTTGCTCTATGCGCTCTAATAGCACATTTTGTAGGCGCTCATGATAGCCAAAATAATTAGCAATTTCAATATCACAGTCAGGATATTTTTCGTTAAATTGCTGGCACATGCCATGCATACGTTCCATTAGGATGCCTGTAAATAAAAAGTACGGCAACATAATAATTTTTTTCGCCCCCAACTTCACACAACGCTCAATTCCTTCTTCAACACGTGGATCTGTTACGCCCATAAAGGCACTTTCCACGTAAGGTACAGGGAGCTTTTCCCAAAGTAAACGAGTAATTTTATAAAAATCACCGTTGGCATAAGGATCACTACCACCACGAGCAATTAAAAGAATCGCGGTATCTTTAGGTTCTTCTTGTTGTGCATTGAAGCCGATTTCTGCTAGACGATCTTCCAGAATGGCAAAAATTTCATCATGAATACCAATTGTTTGAGCATATGTGAACGTGATATTTGGATAGTGTTCACGCGCATGCTCAATTTCTGCCGGGATATGCATTTTGGAATGTCCAGCATGCAGTAAAATGATTGGAATTACATGTACTTCTGTAGCACCCTTCTTCACGCAATTCGTAATGCCTTCTTCAATGTTTGGCGAAGCAAACTCAAGGAAGCAAGTTTCTACTAAAAAGCTGTCATCAATCCGAGGAGTCATTTGCTCAATAAATGTGCGTACCTCATTATTTCCTGCTGCTAAACGGCTACCATGGCCAACAAATAAAATAGCTTTCATCTCTTTTCTCCTCACTAATCGCCGCACGGAGCTGGCTCTACTTTTATTTTTGAAGACATATCTTGATACGTAAAATGCAATATTTTTTTCACACGTTTGAAATATTTAAACAAGCGCTCATTTGGGTGCGCGTTAGCTTTGTACTCTTCAATAATGTCTGTAATAAGTGGCATAAGTTGTTCAGGTTCTAAGCCTTCTACAACAGGTTGTGCAGCATGCGCTGTACGCCCAACTGGTTTAGCGCCGATAAAGACATCAAATTTACTTTTACGATAGACGATACCAATATCATCAAACACTGCACGGTAGCATGCCATACCACAGCCGTTAAAGCCGATGTTTAGCGTTTTGGGTAAAGACAAACCACCTAGCTTTTCTTGAATTTCCTCAGCATATGGAATAGAATCTGCTTTCTCTCCATAACAAAAATCACATGCTTTTAATGACAGTACATCACCAATAGGGGCTAACAAAAAACCCACTTCACGTAATTTTGTTGTTATCTTATCGGGTTCTGCCGTTGGAATTTTCAAATGGATTTGATGATCAGGTGTATATTCCATCGTTCCTTCTTCTCCGACAACTTGTGCTAACGCCGTCATTTGCTGCGGCGTGAAAAACTTATTGGCCACCCCTGGACTTACGGCTAATTCAAAAATGGTTTCAATTTTTTGTTGTACAAGCTTAGGTGTTGCATGCCCTGCACTTGTGCCCTTTACCATTGCAAGAGCTGTTGCAGCCATTTCAAGTGATGATTTTTTTAGCGTTGCCATAGGCGTTATCGCTATACTGGGCTTGCTACGTCCTGCATTCGGGTCAGCCTCAAAATCAGCACGCGCTGTTCCTGTTTGTTGATTCATCGCCCATGGTTCATTTTCTTCTTTCAGACGCTGATGTGGACGTAGTGGCTGTTTTTCTTCTCCAAGTGTATATTTACGTTGGTAGCCACGTGGTGTAATCATTTTATTGTCATAGAAAAATGTAGATGAATTTCCGATAATGACCGTTGTGAGCATCCCAATATCATGTTCAAGCATCTCAGCTAATGTTGTCATGGTAATTTCCTGGCGATCACGATAGGCACTTTTCACGAGTCCCACTGGGGTATCTGGAGATCGGTATTCTAGTAAAATGCGTTGTGCTTCTACGATTTGACGTGTACGTCGACCACTTTTCGGGTTGTAAAGTGCAATCACAAAATCGGCCATCGCTGCAGCTTCCACACGTTTGGCAATTAGATTCCATGGCGTTAAATGGTCACTTAAACTAATTGTGCAGGAGTCATGCATAATCGGCGCACCTAGTAAACTCGCACATGAATTAATAGCAGAAATACCAGGAACAATCTCTACTTCAACACCTGTTGCTTCTGTCCAACCAAGCTCAATCAATACCTCATAGACAAGCCCAGCCATCCCGTACACACCTGAGTCACCACTGGAAATGACAGACACGATATTACCTGCCTCTGCCTGCCGCACAGCTTCCTGCGCTCTGGAAACTTCTTCGGTCATTCCTGTACTAACAATCGACTTGGCCGTCACTAAATCTTGAATGAGCTCAACATACGTTTTATAGCCGATGATAAAATCACTCTGTTGTAACGCCTCCACAGCTCGCGTTGTAATATGTTTAAAATCACCGGGGCCAAAGCCCACAACAAAAATCTTACCTTTTTGCGCCATTTCGTTACCCCTCTTTCACCTTTTCAATACCTTTTATAGCTGTTGTTTGTGCTGTACGCTGTAACGTACCTTCACGAAGTGTGAACACATGTTCACTATGTAAAGTCTCGTGGTGTAAGTCTTGCACGAGCGCCCTCGCATGCTCTGTCGTTGGCACACGATACCAATTTCCTTGTGGATAAGCGATGACAACACAAGCATCCTTACACCTGCCGTTACAGCGTGTTCTTGTCGTATGTATTTCCTTATCGAGTGCTTGTACCTGTATTTCATCACGTATTGCTTGGGTAATTTCCTCGCCATCTTTTTTCATACAGCTACTGCCATTGCAAATAAAAAGATGCGTTTTCATTCCTTCTAAGTTCCAAGTTGTCATTGTGTTGCTCCCCTCATTTGCTTTTAGGAAAAAGAAAAGACCTTCACTCTAAACGAAGAGTAAAGGTCTTGTAGAAGCCAAATAAAAACGAATATATAGGTACTCGCTCTCGCTTCAACTTCTCCCTCCGAAAAGTTTGCATGCCATCAACTAAGCAGGTTTCCTGACTTAAGCTTCTTCTTACTTTCGCACCTTCCCAGTTATACTAGTGGCTTTTACGATTTCATCAGCTATTACAGTAGCGGGGGCTGTATCGGATTCACACCGATTTCCCTATTATCTCGAATACTATCGAGCACTTATAGATGTATTTATATGAAATTTTAATTGTATAAAACGTAATAGAAAACTGTTTCTATCATAGCTTATTATTTATAAATTTCAACAATTCTTTTTTAATTTGTGAAATTTTTAGTAAAATTTCAACAAATATTTCAGGCAAAAATGTGGTTTTGCCCTTTAATTTATCATAATTTTCTATATTGAAGCTCAATTAAAAAAATTTTAATAAAAAGAGATAGCTTATTTATGGAAAATTATGTTACACTTTGTCGTGAAATCTCACAACTTCATCTTTTTCGGTGCGAAGTGTCTACATTTCGCTTAAAAGGGAAGCCGGTTCAAGTCCGGCGCGGTCCCGCCACTGTACTAGGGAGTTTTATAGATAAATGTCACTGTCCAAAGGATGGGAAGGCCTATAAAATGTCGAACTAAAGCCAGGAGACCTGCCGAAAAACACGTGATCGTTTCAACCTACGAGGATAGGTGTGCGGCTTGGCAGATTAACATTCTATTTGCTTTTTCAGCTATGCACTTTTCCTATATCGGAGAAGTGCTTTTTTTTATTGCGCACGCTACATTCGACATTTTATTTTAAGGAGGAGCCATTTTGAAATTTTCTTGTTGGAAGCTTAGTTATTTCTTACTGGCATTTTTACTCGTGCCAAATCGAGCATTTGCCATGCACATCATGGAAGGATTTTTGCCAATTGAATGGGCGATTTTCTGGTGGGTCGTCTCGATCCCATTTATTATTTTAGGATTACGTTCGATCCGTAAAACAATCGATGAAAACCCTGAAACAAAAATGATTCTCGGTCTTTCAGGTGCTTTTGCATTCGTTTTATCAGCACTGAAAATTCCATCGGTTACAGGAAGTTGTTCGCACCCAACTGGTGTTGGCCTCGGAACTGTATTATTTGGTCCATTAGCGATGAGCGTCATTGGAACGATCGTCTTATTATTCCAATCTTTACTCTTAGCTCATGGCGGTATTACAACATTAGGCGCAAATGCTTTTTCGATGGCTGTAGCGGGGCCATTCATCGCCTACTTCGTTTTTAAAGGTGCTCAAAAAATCGGTCTATCTTTTTCACTGGCGGTATTTTTTGCAGCAATGCTTGGTGATTTAGGTACATATGTTGTGACTTCTGTTCAACTTGCACTGGCCTTCCCATCAGAAGTAGGCGGATTTATGGCTTCATTTACTAAATTCGCAGGTATTTTCGCATTAACGCAAATTCCTCTCGCAATTAGTGAAGGTATTTTAACTGTCATCATTATGAATTTCTTGAAAAAATATAATATCAGTGAATTAAAAGCTTTACGTGTTTTCTCAGCTAAGGAGGCACATTAACATGAAAAAAAACTTACTACTATTAGCAATTGTTGTACTATTGGCAATCATTCCGCTATTTGTACAAAAAGGTGCAGAATTTGGTGGAGCAGACGGCGAAGCGGAAGCAGCAATTGGTGAAATTAATGCCGAATACGAGCCGTGGTTCGAAAGTTTTTGGGAGCCACCAAGTGGTGAAATTGAGAGCTTGTTATTCGTTCTTCAAGCCGCACTTGGTGCTAGTTTTATAGGCTATTTCATCGGCTACATGCGTGGCAAACATAAAGAAGGTTAAGCGATGCTCCTCATTGATAAGTATGCTTATATGAATAAGCTAGCATCTGTTCATCCGCTAGAAAAAATGACGCTTTCCCTTGGTCTTCTACTACTGTCGCTTATCATGAGAGATGAACAAATTTCACTCATTACATTTATTGTGATGAGTGCTTTTATCATTGTAGGTGCAAAAATTCCCATTATGTATTTTGCCAAGTTATTACTACTACCAGGATTCTTTTTACTTACTAGTTTAGTATCCATTTTATTTTCTATTGTGCCTTCACCTAGCACACTTCCTACACACTTTTGGTCATACTCACTCAAAGGTGGTTGGATAATTTTTATTGGCAGTGCGAGCATCGAAACAGCGCAGCAGCTTTTTTTCATCGTCCTTGGCAGTATTAGCTGTCTGTATTTTTTAATTCTTACGACATCGGTACAATCTATTTGCTATGTTCTACGACAATGGCGGCTTCCCGTTCTATTTGTTGAATTAGTAGAATTAACGTATCGTTTTATTTTTATTTTTTTAGACAGTATGCAAAAAATTCATCTTGCCCAGCAGGCTCGATTAGGTTACCGTTCCCCGATGCAATGGTTACGCTCAATTTCAATGCTAATTGCAGCGTTATTCGCAGAGATGTTCCAACGAAGTCGTGAGCTCAACAATGCAATGCAGGCACGCGGTGGTGAAACAGTCTATTGGCAAGAGAATTTTACCCCTAGCATGAAAAACTGGCTAGGTATTGCTGTTATTTTTATATTCCTCATCATTTATGGAGGTTTTTTCACATGACGACAGATTTATATTTTGAACTAAAACAATTATCCTACGTTTACGCAGATGGAACCTATGCTTTAACCGATATTACCCTTCAAATTCCAAAAGGCAAAAAGATTGCATTACTTGGACATAATGGTGCAGGAAAATCAACGTTATTTCAGCATCTAAATGGCATTTTGAAACCAACCGCTGGTAGTATAGCATTTTGCGGCAAAGAAATTCACTATAGCAGAAAAGAATTAAAGGCATTACGGCAACAGGTTGGTATTGTGTTTCAGGATGCCGATAATCAGCTTTTTTCTGGGACAGTGAAGCAGGATATTGCATTTGGGCCACTTAATCTTGGTTGGGCCGCTGAAAAAATTGAAGAAAAAATAGCATGGGCCGTTGTACAAACTGAAATTGCAGCATTGCTTGATAAACCGATTCATTTTTTGAGTGTAGGGCAGAAAAAACGTGTGGCCATGGCAGGTGTTTTAGCAATGGAACCATCCGTATTATTATTAGATGAGCCAACTGCAGGGCTCGATAATTATTATGCTGCACAAGTTTTACAATACCTAGCCAAATTAGAAGATGGTGACAGAACCATTTTACTAGCAACCCATGACATTTCACTCGCTTATGAATGGGCAGATCAAATTATCGTTATGGTGGCCGGGAAGATTATTTATAACGGCGATCCAGTAGCCCTGTTTTATCAAGAGGATTTACTTGAACAGGCCCACCTTGAACGGCCATGGGTCTTTGAAATGGCGTTGGCCTTACAACACAAAAAACTATTTGAGAAAAATATTACGATACCGCGTTCGCAGGAAGATTTACAAAGACTTATTGAACAACTTTAAGACAATGTTTTAGGAACATAGCATTTTTCGGACTTTAATTGCGGGCCTTTCACCTGTACTTGAATCGACGTTCCTTGATTCCTATCTCACAAATCTAGTAGAGGGTGACTCCACCACTGTACGTACGGTTCTCTCTTATTAAGAACCGTTACACCTGATGCATCAAAGATGTGAAGTCGGTCTCTATTAAATATAAATTCTTGGAAAAATATTTACTTATATCCTTATATTATGAAACTTTTTTATCGTTCGTTCGTAATAGTATAGTTGTGACTTACATTAAAAGGAGAGAAAACAAGTGAAGAACTGGATTAAGAAATCAATGGCTGTAGGTGCATCTGCTGCACTAATGGTTCCTGCTGCTTCTGCCTTTGCAGAAGCGCCACAAAACATAGCGAAGAACCCAGAGTCTGTGAAAAATACTGTCGCTAGCAATCAGGAACAAATTCTAAAGCAATTCAACAATGAAAAAGAATGGATTAGTAAGGATACAATTATCGTCAAGCATTCAGGACTTGCTAAGAACGCTCATAAAAAAATTGGCTCTAAAGTAATCCGCTCTATCCCTTCATTAGGTTACGATGTTATCCAACTTAACAAAGGAGTAACGCTAGAAAAAGCAGTTTCATATTATGCCAAGCAAGTAGGGGTTAAAAGTGTATCTCCAAGCTACGTGTATCATGCCTTTGACACAGGAGAAGATCCAAAGAAAAAGGATATGTATCATCTAAACCTGCTTCAAATTGATAAGGCCTTAGAATTAGCAGGTGATCATGAGGTAAAAGTAGCAGTTATCGATTCTGGTGTGGATTTTAAACATCCTGAGCTAAAATCTCAAGTGCTTCCACCATATAATGCAGCAGCACCTGCCAATTCCACTTATCCTGGTGACCATGGAACACATGTAGCAGGTATTATTGGAGCGGCAAAAGATAATGCTGTAGGAGGACATGGGGTTAATCCAAAAGCCAAGATTCTTCCAATTGATGTATTCAACGGCAAAGATGGTGCCAATGATTTCGTCATTGCACAAGGAATCCTTCATGCCATTGAGCAAGGCGCTGATGTTATTAACATGAGCCTTGGCGGCTATGGAGAATCTCCATTAATGAAAGAAGCCGTTCAGAAAGCGATTGATAATGGCATTACCGTCGTAGCAGCTGCGGGAAATGAATCGACAGATAATTACTCCTTCCCTGCTTCTTTCGAAGGCGTTATTAGCGTAGGTTCTACGAATGAAAGAAACAAACTATCAAGCTATTCAAACTACGGTCCATCGGTTGACGTGGTAGCTCCAGGTGAAGATGTCTACAGTACTGTTCATGATGAGAAAAAAGGATCTTCCTTTGTAAAATTTAGCGGAACATCTATGGCATCTCCTGTCGTTGCAGGTGTGGCATCCCTACTAAAATCAAAATATCCAAACCTAAAACCTCATGAAATTGAAGCTATTCTTGAAATGACCGCAAAGGATTTAGGCGAGAAGGGCTATGATCTTACGTATGGGCATGGTCTTGTCGACCCTATAAAAGCCTTACAGTTTGATTTAAAAAATCTACCTAAACAGTATTCAGAAACAAAAGATGAGCGAATGAAAAACGCAAAAGACCTTAAAAAGAATGTATTGAATACAGAAAAAGGTGAATTCAAGCAGCCGGATGAAAAAAAATGGTACAAGGTTGATTTAGATTCAAATGAATATGCGCAACTAACATTAAAAGGTGCAAATAAATTCGATTATGCAGTTGATTTGTACTTCTACCCTAAAGGTCATAAAGGTGAAGTAGAACCTATCAATGTGAATGATGTCCGCGTAGGAAAACAAGAAGGATACCTATTTAAAGCAGATCAAGCAGGAACCCTCCTTGTTGGTGTAAAAGATCATAATGGTAGCTATAGTTTAAAGGGCGAGTCTAATTACATCTTAACAGCTCAAACAACAAAGGAATTACCAATTGATTCATTAGATAAGAACAATGTAGAGAAAATTAAACAATTCCCATTCAGTACAGCAGGGAAAAACTATACCCTACTATCTAAAGATCAACAAAGTGACCAAGATTATTTTACATTTACAGTAAAAGAACCAACAACGCTGAAATTTGATGTATCGGGTATTCCAGGTGTTACAGCATCGATGGAACTTTATTTAAAAGAAGACTTCGCTAATATACCGACAGAAGAACTTAATGAAGAAGAATCGGATGAGGCTTATCCAATTCAAACATCCTACGGCATGGATAAAGGAGACGGAGTAAGCCTTATTGTTGATGCTATTCCCGATGAAGAGTATGTACTTAGCGTATCTAATGAAAGCGGTAGCGATTTTTCACTTGACATGTTCTTTAGCGGAGGCATTGAAGTTCAAGAGAGCATAAGTGAATCAATGATTCCTTACACATTAAAAGGCGAAGTCGTTACCCTTCCTGAAGATGAAGACGGACTTCCATTAAATGACGAAATACTAGAAGACAACGTACAAAATGATGATGTTTTACCTGTAACTCCAAATAAAGCTAAAAAAAATAATCAAATAAATGATTTAATGAGTATGTTCATGAGTCCAACTGGTATGGGAAGTCTGGAAGATGTGGATGTAATTATGGAGAAAGCGATTCGTTTTGATATTGGAAAAGATCAAAAAGCATACTTCCAAACAGAAAATGATGAAGATTACTTTTTATTTAAAGCAAAAGAAGATGCCGTTTATGGTTTCCATATTAATAAAGGCATGAACCAAGCACCAGCTGGAACGATTTTTGAATATGATGAGGAAACAAATGAATTATTACCAGTTTCTTCATTAACAAATGATTTGGGATTAATCAGTCTACTTCTAGGCACAACAACTGATGAAAACGAGGCCAAGACAATTGCCTTGAAAAAAGATAAAACCTATGTTGTAAGTGTAGCCAATTATGGTGGCCGTTCTTCTGAACCATACACACTTAAAACAAGTAAAATGGCAGATATTCCAACAGATAATAATACAGAAAATAATACACCAATAAAAGCTCAAATGATTCAACCTGGTAGTACTTTTAAAGACCATCTGATTTATAAAGATGATACTGATTTCTACTACTATAAACAACAAGGCAAAGATGAGGTCATGAGTCTTCTTGTTTCTTCCGTACCATTTACGAATGAACAGCTAAATCAATTACCTAAAGAGCTTCAAAAAGAATTAAAATTTTCAGGCTCCATTATTGAAGATACAAATGGTAATATGGAAATCGATCCAAAAGAAATGGAAACAGAAATTCCATTTGGGCAAGGTGAAAACTTAATTGAAATACTACTCGGTATTTCTGGCACAACAGATGTAAATACTTCATTTAAAGCGAAAAAAGATCGCGGTTATTTTATTGTTGTGAATGGCTCGAATCTTGGACAAGTATCACTGCAACCATATACTTTAACGATGTTTGATCATAATAGAGTAGATGAAGATGCAGATTCTGAGTTAGTTAATGGTGTACCAACAAAACCATCTCAGCTGACAAAAAAAGACGATAAATGGGTAGCAACTCAATATCTTAATGCAGGTGTTCCATTTGGAGATAAGGACTATTTTGAATTTACCAATGACAGCAAACGCGATGTGTTCTTCTCTCTACAAACTGAAAAAGCACTAGATGGCGTCATCCGTATTATTGATGCAAAAGGAAAAACAGTAGAAACCTTAGATCTTTACGGAGCTGAAGATGCTGAAGTAGGTACAGTCGAACTCGACAAAGGAACATACTATATTGAAGTAAGTGAAGTAGACGGCAAAGCTAGCACACAGCCATATACACTTGAAATAAAATAACATCTAAAACCCTTGACTGAAAAATGGACTTAGTAGAAGGACAGAAATTTCGGTTGAAGGTAGTGTAGTAAAGCCACTTTTTTAGATCTATCTTTTCAAGAAAACAATTAATAAGTAAAGGAATGTCCCCTAGATGATAGAAAATCTAGGGGATTTTCTCAGATTGTAGACAAACTCAATTTTTTGAGTTTGTCTACATTTTTTTCTTTTAAACATAGAAGTTTCTATAGGAACCTGTTGATTTCCGCTAGGGCGGACGCTTTTCACGGGCACGGCTTCAGTCTCCTCGTCGCTACGCTCCTGCGGGGTCTTTTCGCTCATGCTATTCCCGCAGAAGTCGCCGCCTGCGCTCCTTTCAACTAGTGGTCATCTATAAATGATTGAGGTGATGGATAGGAGGATAAACAATAGTAATAATGAACGACATCCATTAGAAATGCTGACATCAGAAAATCATTGAACGTCCTTTTTGGGCGCATCATGTTGAAGAAGCCGATATTTACGTCATCAAAGAGACATAAAACTGATTGCAATGACTGTCACCAACGCTATTGAAAAAATTAAAACGGAAGTTTTTTTGAATTCTGCTTCATTTACTTGCTAGGGCGGGTCTTTAGGAACACGGACTTCATAGAGGGCACAGTATGCGTGGATGAAAGTGCGCAACAATACAAAGTCCTTTCTACCGAAGCGATTTGCTGCCCTGCTTCCTGCTGATTACACGTCATCACGAGTACCTTGTACTTGGCTAACTTCTACACAATCCTCGCGGTTCGGGACTCCCCTATAGATTGCATCTATGCTCGGCACAAAAAAAAGCATCTTCATCCGTGATGGACGAGATACTTTTTTCTAACTGAAGTATTTAACATAGTTACTATATTGATCCTGTAGCATTTCAAGTTTTTCATATAGCTTACGTGCATTTACATTATCTGTTGCGGTTTGCAGCGTCACATAGCGAGCATACTGCTGCTCACAATATTGAAATACCTTTTCCATCAATGCCTTCCCCACCCCTAGGCCCCTAGCATCTTCCGTTACATAGATATCATTTAAAATATACGCACGCTGTAAAGCAATAGAAGAAAATGTCGGATATAATTGTGCAAAGCCAATTGTTGTGCCATTTTCCACAGCTATAAAAATAACTGATTCTTTTAAAGCCAGTCTTAGTTGTAAAAAAGCCTTCGCACTGCTTACATCGGATTCAATCCCATAGAACTGGCGATATTCATCAAAAAGCACTGTTAGCTCTTCGAGTTCATTCATTGTTGCTTGAAGTATTTCCATTCCATTCTCCCCTTGTGTCTACCCATGAATGTCTTAAATTATGAATCTAGTTTTCATTATAAAGGAAATAATGGTATAAAGAAAAGAATTTCCATCCATTTCAAGCAAATATCCACTTCAGCATGGCTTTTCATCTAAGTATTCGGCAACTTTTTTCACAATATGCTTCCAGTTTAATTCCGCTCTTGCAAATGCTTGGAGGTGCTCGCATGTAGCAGCCAGTAATGCTTCCTGCTTTGTTACTTGCTGCAATGTGCGCCCTACACTTTGCCAATCATGTGTCGGATGAATCGTCCCAAAACGTTGGTGATGGGTAATATCAGCAGCACCGTCAACATCGGTCGTAACGATATAACAGCCATTCTTAGCTGCTTCAGCAAATACGTGTGCATAACACTCTACTAACGAGGTAAGGCAAAAGATTTTGGCTTGCCTATACTCTTCCTCTAATTGAAATTTATCGTAAATGGGTCCTACTAGCATTACTTGAGAGCCAAACGGATTTCCTTCAAGAATATCCTGTAACTCTTTCTTAAATTCGTCTGACATGGGGCCAACTAAACGGAATTCCCAATCTGAGAGCTCAGCGGCTAAAAACGCTTTTACAGCCAATATTATTTGTTTTTCAGGCGCATCTAAACGGCCTACAGTTAGTATTCTATTTGTTTTCTCGTTAAACGAAACAGGCTCTGTATGGAATAGTTCATAAAAGCCATTTGGTATATGTTTAATATCTAAATTCACAAATTGATCAAGAGACTTTTGAATGGCTTCACATTCAGAGGAAACAACATCGCAAAGTTGGAGCAACTCTACAAAATAAGGATAGGTCTTTAATCGATTTAACCAAAATCGATTGACATCCAACTTCATATAGATTTTACCGTTCGGATTGAATTTCTTATACGTCTTCAGTATTGACAAATAAGATGGATATGGTCCAATTGCAAATGCGATATCAATATCTTGTGCTTGTTCGATTAAGTAAGAATTCATATTCGCTTCATAATCATCTTGAAAAGGAATATGTTGAAAAGTAACTGAAGGAAATGTTTGTTTGAGTAGCATTTCATTCATTTCAGTAGTTAAAATAGTTACATCATATCCTAAATATTCTCCTAATAAAATAGGAACAAGGCAAAGGTCTTTGAACATATGTGCGTCAGAGAGCTTATACGATTCCACACTGCAAATAAAAGCTATTTTTTTTGACATAGTACCCCCCTTATAAAAAAACTCTAAATATAGCATATGTAGTCTCCGCCAATAAGGTGAAAAATCATCGTTTATTGTGGGCAGAAACAACCTCCTTGTTGTCATTTTAATTTTCTTATTAGCTGTAGTTTTATAAGCTAAAAATGGCTTCGTTTACTATTTAAACTATCGTGTCAAAACTCTTATTCCAAAATGAACAATAGCCTACAGAACAAAGCAATATATGCATATGGTAAAAAAGAGAGTCTTTGTGTAGATCATTAACGTATCTCTTCGTTCCCTTTATCTTTAATAATAGATTCACATAAGACTAATGAAATGAACAAAGAATTGAGGGTGCTCATGAATATTAGTTTTTTAACACCTGCTTACAATAGTGAAGAATGGATTTTAACAATGCTCGATAGTATTCCTAAAGAATATGCCTATGAAATTATCGTTTGTGATGATGGATCAACCGACAAGACATTAGCTATTTTACAAGCCTATCAACAAACATGTCCTTCATTAAAAATATTAGTCAACCAAATCAATATCGGTGCTAGTGAGTCCTATAATCGATGTATCGCAGAAGCAACGGGCGATTATGTAGCTATCATTGATAGTGATGATCACTATTTGCCGGCCATTAAAGACGTTTTGGCACAAGTAGATGGTCAATTTGACATCTATTACTACAACATGTTAACGAAAGCTGGCTATACATTTATTAAAAACGAAGAAAATCGTTATTCATTGCCTGGACAATTTAAAATCATTCGCAGAAGTTTAATAGGTGATGCAAAGTTTACGAAAAGAAAAGATATTGCTGGGGATTGGGACTTTAATTGCGCATTAATGAATAAAAACCCTACATGTAAATATACAGAAACAGTGGCCTACTGGTACAACTTTCCAAGAGAAAATTCAGAATACGATTTACATTTAAGAGGATTGAAATAAGGAGGTGCAAACATACAATACGATGTTTAAGGATAAAATATTGTTAATAACGGGCGGTACTGGTTCATTTGGTAATGCCGTATTACAAAGGTTTTTGCATACTGATATAAAGGAAATTCGAATTTTCTCAAGAGATGAGAAAAAGCAAGAGGATATGCGTATTTTATATCAAAATAATAAAATCAAATTTTATATCGGTGATGTTCGCGACATTCAAAGCATCTACAATGCAATGTATGATGTAGACTTTGTATTCCATGCTGCAGCTCTAAAACAAGTTCCCTCCTGTGAATTTTTCCCACTTGAAGCTGTCAAAACGAATATTCTAGGCACAGATAATGTATTGACTGCAGCTATGCAGGCAGGCGTAAAAAAAATAATTTGTCTTTCCACCGATAAAGCCGCCTACCCTGTTAATGCAATGGGTATTTCTAAAGCAATGATGGAGAAAACATTCATTGCCAAGTCAAGGATGGTTCATTCCGCTAAAACTTTAATTTGCGGAACGCGATATGGTAACGTTATGGCTTCACGCGGCTCCGTCATTCCCCTCTTCATCGAACAAATAAAGACTGGTAAAGCACTAACTATTACTGATCCAAAAATGACGCGTTTTATGATGAGCTTAGATGAAGCAGTTGAATTAGTATTATACGCATTCTTACATGCCGATAACGGGGACATCATGGTGCAAAAATCACCGTCAGCGTACATTGAAGATTTAGCACAAGCACTTCTGGAAATTTTTCAAGCTCCCAATAAAATTCAAATTATTGGCACACGTCATGGAGAAAAAAAATATGAGGTGCTCTTAACAAAGGAGGAAGCAGCTAAAGCGATTGACATGGGTAATTTTTATAGAATCCCAGCAGACAACCGGGATTTAAATTATGGCAAATACCTTGATGAGGGCTCTCCTAAAATTACTTTAACAGATGAATATAATTCGAATAATACGAAAATACTTTCCATACAAGAAATCAAGGAAAAGTTATTAAAGCTCTCGCTCATTCAAGAAGAACTACATAATTGGACGGGAGGAAAACCTTGAAATTTTTAGTTCTTGGCGCAACGGGGATGGCTGGCCATACAATCTCCTTATTTTTAACTATGCAGGGGCATGATGTCACAACTTATTCAAGATCAGTCTTTCCCTATGGAAAAAACATAACTGGTGATATTACGGATTATGCTTTTTTACAGCAGCTTTTGCTAGATGACTATGATGTGATCATCAATTGCCTAGGCGTTTTAAATGAAGCATGTAATGACAACCGTGCAAAAGCTGTTTTTCTAAATAGCTATTTACCACATGCCATTGTTGCTCTACTGAAGAATACCAATACAAAGCTATTTCATATGAGTACGGATTGTGTGTTTTCAGGAAAAGCAGCACCTTATAATGAAAACAGTTTGCCTGACGGTGAAACCTTTTATGATCGCACAAAGGGATTAGGGGAAATTGACAGCGTTGAGCATTTAACGTTTCGAAACTCCATCATTGGTCCTGATATGAATGAAAATGGTATTGGACTCTTTAATTGGTTTATGAAACAGAAAGGCCCTATTAACGGTTATACTGGTGCTATTTGGACGGGTGTCACCACTTTATCCTTAGCAAAGGCAATGGAACGAGCAGCAATGGAAGAAACAACCGGCCTCTACCATCTCGTGAATGCTGTAAGTATAACTAAGTTTGATTTACTACAATTATTCAATAAACACTTTAAAGGTAATCAAATGACGATTCACCCCTCTCCTTTAGTTAAGCTAGATAAAACTTTAATCAATACTCGAAATGATTTTTCATATAAGGTTCCTAGCTACGAAGAAATGATTATTGACATGAAGGACTGGATTTTGACGCATAAAGACTTATATCCTCACTATTTTAAATGAGACACACATTTAGTGCTCAATACATCCAACAGCTCCTTGTACCACAAAGAATGTTGTCTTTTACCCTTCTAACAGCTAGAGCATAAAAACCTCCAGTTTCCTTAACATCCAGAAAAGTCGAATCCTATTTTGGGTTCGACTTTTTCCTAATGATCATCTGAAAAATCTTTGCTTTGCCAACATACCACGTTTAATGACTCCTTGCCAAAGCGGTCTTCAATCTGAGCTAGTATTTCCTGGGCAATACTAGGCGCATGTCGTTCATTACTTAACGCTGTGATATCCATATACCCCGTTGATTTCCGCTACGGCGGACGCTTTTCGCGGACATCGCTTCAGTCTCCTCGTCGCTACGCTTCTGCGGGGCCCTCAAGCTCATGCTATTCTTTGCTAAAGTCGCCGCCTGCGCTCCAATCAACTAGTGTACGTCAAGTTGAGCGACCAAGTATTGATCCTATTGTTCTAGTTAAAATGACGTTTTATTCATTATGTATTTGGTATTTATTCTAAGCGTCAGACAATGAAAGAAATCCAATCTAACATGGCGTATCGTTGGTTTTAGTAACTGGCTTTCATACCGAAGGGCCAAATTTCTTAACCTTCAGTAAAAATTATGAGATTATTGAGCGCTGACCATGTCTTTATTGATTCGACACATGTGAAAGCGAGTGCGAACAAGAACAAGCGTAAATTTGACAAGAAAATCTTGCACAAGGAAACACGTGCATATGAGACAAAATGGCGAGAGTAATACGCTACGAACAATTTTTTCCATTTTTTTGACTTCGTGATGTCTAGCTTTTTCAAATTCATGGCAACAAATACACGTTCAATTTTTCCTTGTCCACTCGGTCTTGATTCATCAATTCTTGGTACGAATATTCCTGATAAAATTAAAAAAGGTATTCGGAATAATCACATTCCGAATACCAAAGCAATTTGTAATACTTAGACTTACTATAGACATTATTGATTCATTGTTAAAACTGTTTTAGCAATATTTTTATCTAAATCTTCAAAGTCATTATAGGAAATCGTTTCATATAATTCACTTCTGGATTGCATATCCTCAATAGCTTCTTTTTGGGTTCCCGTATTTTTTATTAATTCAAATACTCGTTCATATGCTTTTGCTGCTACTCTCATTGATGTAACGGGGTAAATAACCATGGAATAGCCCATTTTTTTAAACTCCTTGGCTGTATAATAAGGTGTTTGACCAAATTCGGTCATGTTTGCTAATAATGGAGCATCTACTTCTTGTCCAAATTGTTTAAATTCTTTTTCATTTTGTAGGGCTTCTGGGAAAATAGCATCAGCTCCAGCTTCTACATAGGCTTTTGCGCGTATGAGAGCCTGTTCTAAACCTTCTACAGATCTTGCATCGGTACGCGCAATAATTACCATGGTAGGCGCTATTTGTTTAATCATTTTTATTTTTTGTATCATGTCATCTTGAGAAATGAGTGTTTTTCCATTCAAATGTCCACATTTTTTGGGTAAATTTTGATCTTCTAACTGTACGGCTGCCACTCCTGCCTCTACCATTTCACGAGCAGTGCGAGCAACATTTAATACACCACCAAAACCAGTATCGATATCCACTAGCATTGGTAAATTCGTAGCTCGGATAATGTCTCTAGCACAATCTGCTACTTCATTCGAATAAATCATGCCTAAATCAGGTAAGCCACGACTCGCTGTATACGCTGCTCCAGATAGATACAATGCCTTAAAGCCTACTTTTTTAGCCATTAAGCCGGCCATTGCATCATGAGCTCCTGGTATTTGTAAAATATTTGAACGAGTAATTAAAGCTCGAAATTGTTCTGCCAATTGTTTTTGCGAAACAGATTCATTCACAATCCACGCCATCTACAAAAACCCTCCCATCTATTGATGAACAAATAAATCAACAAATTCATGTACATAGCTATTTTCGACTAGTTCTTTATCGGCACATACCTTATTTATTTTGTTAGATTGTTTTTGTGAATAGTGAGTACTTATATTTTGCCGGAATTTATCGATGATTTGAGGGAATGCTTCCTCACGTCGGAAACGATGTCCTAAAGGATATTCACACTCTACTAATTCTGACGATGTACCATCTTTGTAGTAAACCTGAACAGCATTGGCAATAGAACGTTTCTCTGGGTCTAAATAGTCGACTGTATATTGCGAATTTTCAACAATAACCATTTTATTTCTCAGTTCATCTATGCGTGGATCAGCAGCCACGTTATCTTCATAATGGTCTGCCGTAATATCACCAAAGATTAGCCCAATTGCTGTAATGTATTGAATACAGTGATCACGATCAGCTGGATTATTTAGCGGTCCCTCTTTATCGATGATACGAATGGCTGATTCATGTGTCGTAAGCTGAATTTTTTCAATATCATCTAAGCGATTTGTCACTTCATGATGTAAATGTACGGCACATTCCGCAGCAGTTTGCGCATGAAATTCAGCTGGGAAAGAAACTTTAAAAAGAACATTTTCCATGACATAAGAGGCAAGCGGTCTTGCAAGCTTTAATTCTTGTTTGTTAAAGAGCACATCTTGGAATCCCCAGCCAGGTGCAGATAATGCAGTTGCATACCCCATTTCCCCCTTCACGGCCATCATGGCTAATTGTACTGCCCTACTTGTTGCATCTCCAGCAGCCCAAGATTTTCTTGATCCTGTATTAGGTGCATGTCGATATGTTCTTAGGCTTGAATTATCAATCCAAGCATTTGACAATGCATTAATTATTTCTTGACGAGATCCCCCTAATACCTTTGTCACAACAGCTGTTGTAGCAATTTTGACATATAATACGTGATCTAACCCAACACGATTCAGGCTATTTTCTAGAGCTAAAACGCCTTGTATTTCATGGGCTTGTATCATCATTTCTAAAACGTCTTTCATTTTAAAAGGCTCTTTACCTTCTGCAATACGTACGCGACTCAAATAATCTGCAACGGCCAAAATACCACCTAAATTATCAGAAGGATGTCCCCATTCAGCCGCCAGCCATGTATCATTGTAATCTAACCAACGAATCATGCATCCAATATTGAAAGCCCCTTTCACTGGATCAAGGACATAAGAAGTTCCTGGGACACGTGAACCATTTGGAACTACTGTACCTTGAACAACAGGTCCAAGGAGTTTCGTACATTCTGGGTACTGTAAGGCCAAAATGCCGCAACCCAAAGTATCTAGTAAAACATAGCGTGCAGTTTCATATGCTTCTTCACTTGTAATGTTAGTATTTAATACATAATCCGCGATATCTGTTAATAATTGATCTGTCGTAGATATTTCATTCGTTTTAATCATCTTATCTTCCTTTCAACGCATGTATTTGATATACTAGTATGCCAATGGACATTGGTCAGAATGTCCATCAGCTTTAAGGCGAGTTGTTAAACGTTGATTACACTGTTAGTTCTTCAAGGTTATGACGCTCGCCAATATAAGTGACACGAGGTCTAAACAACCTATTATTCTCATGCTGTTCAATCACATGAGCACATAAGCCGACAGTACGTGAGCTAAAGAAAATTGGCGTATACATTTCAATAGGCAATCCAAGCATGTAATATACGGGAGCTGCGTAATAATCTAAATTTGGATACAATCCTTTTTCCTGCACCATCATTTTTTCACCGACTTCACACATGCGATATAATAGATCATCTCCTTGCTCTATACATAATTTGTGTAAAGCCTCTTTCATAATTTGCGCTCTTGGGTCCATTTTTTTCATATACACACGATGGCCAAAGCCCATAATCTTTTCTTTGTTCTGCAGTTTATTTTTCAGCAATGTTTCAAAGCCTTCCACTGTCTTGGCTTCAAGAAGCATATACATCACTGCCTCGTTCGCTCCGCCATGCAAATTTCCTTTCAATGATGCTACAGCTCCAGTTAAAGCACCGTACAAATCAGATTGTGTAGAGGCAATGACACGGGCCGTAAACGTTGAATTGGGCATCTCATGTTCACTATATAAAACGAGCGATTGATCAAAGATTTCTTCTTCTAACGCAGTTGGTTTTCTTCCAGTAATCATGTAATAAAAATTGGCACTATAAGAAAGCTGACTATCTGTCTCTACGACCTCTTGACCATTCAACACACGATAGCTATTCGCTACGATATTTGGCATACCGCCTAAAAGCCTAAATGCTCGCTTCAAATTCATTTCAGTAGACCGATCATGGATTTGCTGATCGTAGCCTGCTAATATAGAAATACCTGTTCTAAGCCCATCCATAGCATGTGTCCCATTAGGTAATAACTTGAAAATTTGAAAAATCTCTTGTGGAACTTGATAACTTGATTTCAAAATGTCCTGTAACTCACCCCGTTGCTCAGTAGTCGGTATTTCTCCATGCAACAATAAGTACACAATGTCTAAATACGAATATCTCTGTGATAATTCAATCAAATCATAGCCCCTTATGACAATTTGACTTTGTACAGTATCTAAAAAAGATAATTTCGTCTCAGCGGCAATAATGCCATCGAGACCTGGTGAATAGTTTAACTCAATACATCCAACCCCTTTGTTTTATCATTCTTGTAAGCGTTCACATTCATCGACAAAAGAACAACAAAAAAACAACTTCTACCCCTTTTAGAAGTTGTTAATCTACAAAAACATGACAGAGCAAAAAACAGTGAATTTAAACGAATTCACAACCATCATACAGTAGCTAACACCCCCTATCCTCGTAGGTAAATTGATGCTTTCTTTAGTGGCAGGTCTCCTGACTTATGATCAACGTTACAATAACACCTTCCCATTTTGACAATCAAAACAGTGGTATTGTTATCTAACTCCCAAATACAGTTGCGGGACAGTGTTGGACTCTCACCAACTTCCCTTTTAATCAAATGAAATATATTCATTTGAACCACCAAAATTTAGCATATTCAATTTGTCTTTCAACCTTAACATAGAGGCTCAAAAACAAGCAATATAGACAAAATTCAGAAAAAACAAATAACTAAAAACTATTCTTCTTATTCAAAAGACTATTCTACATTTTTTAGCATTATTTCTCACAAAAAAGATTATTATTCCCTCGATTGAAAATGATTCAATTAACTTAATACTCAATGAATGTACGTACATACATTCGCTATAAATATATTAGTCGTTAACTAATCAACTTTTATATATGTTTTTTCTCTATCCTACGTCAAGGTATTTCTTGGAATATAACAGGGCCTAATGTTAGTTAAATTACTTTGAAATCTTTTCATTTTACTGTGAGTACAGCTTTTCGAAATACTTAGCAAGCGCATCTAACAAAAGATCAAGACTATTAACTTTTATTCTATCTTGTTGACCTTTTACTAGGGAATTTAAAGGTTTCTTATTTAATAAAGCAGAACTATTTATAATAACAATTATTAGGAGGAGAAAATTTGGGATACATCTCAGAATTACGGAAATTTATTGGTAGTAGACCAATTATAAGCGTTGGGGCAACGATACTTGTGGTAAATGAGAAAAGGAAGATTCTTTTTCAATATCGTTCAGATACATTGAATTGGGGGTTACCTGGCGGCTCAATGGAACTAAGTGAAACTTTAGAAGAAGTTGCTTCTCGTGAACTGAAAGAAGAAACGGGACTTGTAGCAAATCAGTTTGAATTGATAGGTGTTTTTTCTGGCCCACATTATTACTTTCAGTATCCAAATGGAGATAAAACATATAGTGTAATTCATCTATTTCGTGCAATAAATGTAAGTGGAATGTTAGAAATGAATGATGGAGAGAGTCTTAATCTAAAATATTTCAGTAAAAATGAACTCCCAGAAAAGATTGAAAAAAGAGCAAAAGCACTTATAGAAAAAATGGGAGATCAATTGTGGGATTTAGATAGCTCTTTTTGAAGCTAATTACCACTTAAATGGCATTATCTTAAACATCAATTCTAAAACCCATACAAAACATTTTGTATAGGGGAGAATACGGCGGCTACTCCAGCGGGAAAAGCAAGCGAACCGAGACCCTGGACTGAACTTTTATGGAACGAAGGCTAAAAGCGTCACGTCCTGTGACAACACCTTCGTGACCAACATCTTGTTGCTGACGCTTCGCTTTCGCACATAAAAACACCTGTTGCTGACGCTTCGCTTTCGCACATAAAAACACCTGTTGCCTCGAAGCGGCTCGGTGCTTGCCCGCAGAAAGCGTTCGCCTGTAGCGAATATACCTATGTAATAGGAACAATTACTTTATTTTCTTTCACAATATTTTTCTTTATTGACATGAAAATGAATTGTGAAATTGATTCTCATAAATAATTTTAACAATTCTTCCTTTTTCACTCTTATACAAAATTAAAGGGACAAACATTTTAATTTTGTTCATCCCAAAAGTCCTTACTAAAACTCGTATTCGCATGATATTTCCCGACTGGCTTTGCAATATCTGAACCACGAATAATTGCACCTTTTCCAAATTTCTGTTCTATTTGATCAACAAGCTTTATGATTGGTTCGTCTTTTATATACTCTTCAAAGTTAAAGAATGTTAGCTGCTGTGTCGTTTCTTTAATGTCACTGACATTAGAGACGGTGACACCAAGTAATCGAACAGGCTCTTCATTCCAATTCTTAGCAAATAGATCCCAGGCTTGTTCCACTATATCATCTTTCGAAAAGATCGCATTATTTATAGATTTGCTTCGAGTATACGTCTCCCAATCAGCTGTACGAATCATAACACTCACAGTGACACCGGCAAGTTTCTTTGCCTTTAGTCTTTCTGCTACCTTTTCAGAAAGTGTTGAAATTATTTTATATAATTCATCTCTGTCAGTCGTATCATGAGACAACGTTGTTGAATTACCTACACTTTTTGTATCGTATATTGCTTGTGGATCGACAGGTCTATCATCTTCGCCATTCGCTTTTTGCTTCATGCGCAGACCATTAATGCCAAAGTTTTGCTTTAATGTATATTCATCAGCAACAGCTAGTTCCTCTATTTTTTGAATACCTAACTTCTTTAATTTCTCTGCCGTACTTTTACCAATGCCATGCATTTCAATTACATTCATCGGCCACAAAACTGTTGGCACGTCACGCTTACGCAGTATTGTAATACCCATCGGCTTTTTCATATCACTTGCCATTTTCGCCAAAAATTTATTCGGAGCAATGCCGATTGAACATGGCAGTTGAAGTTCGTTCCAGATTCTATCTTGCATTTTTTGTACGTGTTGCAATACATTTTGACCCTCGATTACAGGGAGTTGCAAATATCCTTCATCGATTGAAACTGGTTGCAGGATTTCGCTATACTCTTTTAACAAATTAAAAAAAGACTTCGACGCAGCTCTATATCGTTCAAAATTAGGAGGCAGCACAATTAACTCTGGGCACTTTCGGCGCGCCTCTCCGACATTCATGGTTGTATAAACGCCTCTTGCTCTTGCTTCGTAGCTACATGTTATAATGATCCCTCTACGTTCCTTTGGATTCCCTGCGATTGCGACTGGTTTTCCCTTTAGTGTAGGATCGTAAATTTGTTCGACAGAAGCATAGTAGCAATTAAGGTCAATATGTAAAATGATTCTTCCTTTGTTCATTTGTCATCACCCCATTAACTCAGCTACAGTTTTTTTTTGAAGTTTGAATGACGAAATCACTCGTATTAATTATTTCGTATAATTCCCCACCACTTGCCATGTTGAAAATTTTGTTAGAAATGCTCACACAAATATTGCATAACAGTATTCGTGTCAGTAAATATACTTTTATTTAGTTTCATTATACTAATCTTGAGTAATTAGTGTGTATTTAATGATTGATGTCCAAATGAATTTCAAGATTTTCTATTAAAATGACTCCACCCATAAATACTCCTTGAGTAATTAAAAGAAGGATATTGGCTAGGAGTGCTAATCCCAATCAATATCCAAACTTCTTTAAATTTATTATGACTACATTTAGTGAGAATTTAAGTTCCCAAGACTGCAAAACTACTATTTTTAGACAATAAAAGTCTTGGATTTTTGAACACACAATAATCCGAGGCTTTTCAAAGTAAAGGTTAGTGTTTTTTCATCGAATAAAGGCAACTTCTATTTATAGAGAGACGCGCCAAAAGAATGCTGTTCAGCAAACCATACTTTGTATCCTTCAGTCCAATTTCATGCACAAATTATTTAAACTTGAATTATAACGGATTGTTAAAGATCTAACTCGTCTATTTATATAGTCCATTGCTGTGTTTATACGAACAGCAAACCTCAACTGAAAAGCCCCCATTGATAGACACAATCTTTCAATTGGGGTTGTTGCTTTTGAATTGAAGCAAACCTTACTTTATTGTTCTCCATCTTATTATAAGCTTTCATACACATAGGAGTTTATTGTAAATCAAGATGTATTTTCATTATTCTGATTATCGATTAAATTCTGTATTCAATATATAATTTACTATGTTAGTAAAATATTACATAGAGGTGTAGGATGAAAGCTTTAGAACGTTTTAGTGAGTTTGTTAGCAAAACATTTGCTATTTGGGTGCTTCTTTTTGCAGCATTTTCCTTTTTTGTTCCAAGCGGTTTTTCTTGGATTGCAGCGTATATCACGATATTACTAGGTATTGTTATGTTTGGTATGGGATTAACAATAACGGTCGCAGACTTTAAAGAAGTATTAACCAGACCAAAAGATGTGGCGGTTGGTATAGTTGGTCAATTTCTGATTATGCCAAGTTTAGCCTTTTTATTGGTAAAAATATTTAACCTTCCACCAGAAATTGCAATCGGTGTTATTTTGGTAGGTTGTTGCCCAGGGGGTACATCATCAAATGTTATGACATTCCTCTCCAAAGGTGATGTAGCATTATCTGTGACAATTACATCCATCACAACTTTATTAGCCCCGATTGTGACACCTGGGCTTATTTATTTATTTGCAAGTGAGTACATTGATGTCGCACCTAGCGCACTCTTTATGTCGATTGTCAAAGTAATTATAATTCCGATTGCATTAGGCTTCATTGTACAGAAGCTCTTTAACAAGCAAGCCAAAGCAAGTGTGAAGGTGATGCCGCTTGTTTCTGTAGTAGCTATCGTTGCCATTGTGGCTGCTGTTGTTGCAGGCAATCAACAAAAGATTGCTGAAACTGGTTTGACTATCTTCGCTGTTGTTGTATTACACAATAGTTTAGGATACTTAATCGGGTATTTATTTGGAAAAATGTTCGGTATGAACTTAGCGAAAAAGAAAGCTATTGCCATTGAAGTAGGAATGCAAAATTCGGGCCTAGGTGCGTCTTTAGCCGTTGCACATTTCTCTCCATTAGCAGCAGTACCAAGCGCAATTTTCAGTGTATGGCACAATATATCAGGTCCTATATTAGCAACCGTTTTTAGTCGTATGAAAGATAAGAATACGTGAATTAATTAAGACTCCGCACGCAGCATGTAAATATTTAGAAACTCTAGAAACTTTGGCTTTACGGGGAAAGAGTATTACTCACCGAAAAACTAATAAACTATGTGTGCTCAGACGATTGTTTTAGCGAGTTGACGGGGAATCCTCTCATCTCGATTCGTCTGAGTGCTTTTTTTGTAAAACGACAACAAATCTCACTACATGCTTGTCAATTATCAGCTTCACTCTTTCATTGACAAAAAGAAAAAGTATTTGCGTCCAACGTAATGTTAGCCACAAATACTTAGATGGAATTTTATAAAAAAACAAGTATATTAACAAAATTATATTTGTTGTTCTCGTAATACGTGCTTTAATACTTTACCAGATGGGTTTCGAGGTAAGTCTTTTACGAATTCTACCATATGAGGTATCTTATATTTAGCCAATTTAGTTTTCGCAAAATCGATAACATCTTGTTCTGTGATTGCCCCGTCATCTACAAGTGCAATAATCGCTTTCGGGACCTCCCCATATACTTCATGCGGTATACCAATAACTGCTGCATCTAGCACTTGTGGTATTTGATACAGTACATTTTCCACCTCGATTGGATAAATGTTTTCACCACCACGAATAATCATATCTTTTTTTCGATCGACAATATACAAATACCCATCGTCATCTAAACGTCCTAAATCTCCCGTATATAGCCAGCCATCTATAATTACTTTTTTTGTTTCTTCTTCGTTCTTCAAATAACCTTTCATAATTTGTGGCCCTTTAATACAAATTTCCCCTACCTGTTCTGAAGGTAATTCTTGTCCATCATTATCTACTATTTTTATCTGCGTCCTTGCCAATGCTCTACCAACAGATCCTACTCGTTCTAATGCTGCATCATCCGTTAATGAAGTGCCTCCCGGGGTACTTTCTGTCTGTCCATATAGGTTTTGAATTTCAACGTTAGGAAATGATTCTTTTAATTGTTTAATAATTTCCTGTGGCATCGGTGCCGAGCCATACGCAAATTTTCTCACATGCTCAAACTGATAATTTGCCATATCCTTTTTTCCTAACAGGATGGCATACATTGTTGGTACACCTGTGAAGATTGTCACTCGTTCTTTAGTGATGCTCTGTAATGTTCGATCTGGCGAGAAAGTTTCGTCAATAACAAGCGCTGCCCCACCACACATTGTCCCAACACCAATGACATGTAAACCCGCACAATGGAATAAAGGAATAGAGATATATACGCGATCTGTAGGTCGATATTGAAGGGCATCATGCCAAATTTCTGCTGCGTTTACAATATTGGCATGTGATAACATTACTCCCTTAGGATTGCCTGTCGTTCCTGATGTATATAAGATGACAGCAGTATCTTGTGGATTAAGTTCTATAGGAGTAAATGTATTTGGTCCATCAATAATTTCTCGAAGTTGTTGACGATTCAATTTCAATGCAAAATCATAATCGATTTGCTTACCTGTTTCATTTAATCTTTCATCATAGAACAAACCTTTAATTTCTGAATGATTAAAAATATACGCTAACTCAGCAGGTGCTAGTTTTGTATTGATCGGTAGAACCGTAAAGCCAGCCAATTGCACGCCATAATATACTGTCATAAAAAGATCTGAATTTAATAACATTAAACCGATGACATCACCTTTTTCAAAACCTTTTTGCTGTAAGTACCCTGCGATTTTTTGGACATTTGTATACAATGTCTCATAGCTAGTTTCATGACCTTCAAAAACAAGTGCCGTTGCTTGCGGCGTCTGCACTCCATGACTTTTCAAAATATCCGTAACAAAATTTGAACGACTTGTTATAACCGTTTTATCTTTCATCACTCTTACCCCTCCTCACAAAAACTATTAATAAATTAAAATTAACACACAAAGCAGAAAACAATAAATATTAAGTAGAATTACCGAACGTTCACTGTGTTGACCAAAAGGTATAAGAGCGTATACCATACTTCGTTTTATAATGGTCATGTCCATTTTGGTGTAATACATATTTCACGAACTTAGCTAGGCGCGTTTCAATCAACAAACGCATAGTCTCCATCACTGTCGAGTAAATCCTTTAATATTGTTAAGGCTTGTTCTAGCTGCGCGCTATTTTCTGGCGCTGTTATCGCTAAGCGAACTGCATTTACCGGTTTTGCATTTCCTACAGCAAAGCGTTCCGCCGCATAAACTTGTACCCCTGCCTTCGATGCGAGCAACTCAAACTGTACACCAGTAAATTTTTTGGGTAGCAAAAGCCATCTAAATATACATTCCCCATCCCCTAAAACTGTGTAACCATGTAAATACTGATTAACAAGCGCATTTTGTTGCTGTGCATACAAACGATGTTTCTCTAATATCGTTTGTGCAACGCCATCTTGAATCAGCCGTGCTGTAAGTTCCACCATAACAGGAGATACGGAAATATTGATATTATAAAGCGTCTCCATAATTTTCTTCCTAAGGGCTGTAGGTGTGACAATAAAGGATAGCCTTAGCCCAGGAGAAATGGTCTTTGATACACTGGCAATATAAATTACCTTATCAGGTGCATAAGTAGCAATCGGTGCAAGTGGTTGTTCTTTTAAAAAACTATAGATGGCATCCTCAATGACGATTAAACCTGTTTGCTTCGCTACTTCCGCGATCATTTTTCTTGTTGCCATAGTCATCGTATGAGTTGTTGGATTATGAAAATCTGGAATGACATAAAGACCCTTTATATGCTCATTTTTGCAAGCATACAATAGTCCTTCTCTGGTCATTTCTCCATTTCTTTGTTGAATCGCTACAAGTTGGATGCCGAGCATATTGGCCGCTGTTTTTATACCCGCATATGTAATTGGATCTGTGCCGATTCGGTCCCCTGGCTGAAATAATGCAGCTAATGTACCAACGATGGCATTTTGACCTCCCGCTGCAAGTAATACAGGTTGATCGATTTGATAGCCGACCTTTTCTAGTAGTTTCGTTGCTGCCTCGGTTTGCCAGGCATTACCCTCTGGTCGTCCGTACTGGAATAACTTGCTGAAATTAGGATCATTCAGCATTTTTTTCATGTAACGCGTAATTTCCTCATTCGCATGATTTTCTGGCAACACGGAGCCCATCTCAATAATGTGCGATGAATTACTTGTCGGTAATAAAATTTTATTCGTTGCTGCATCTGATGAAACGAACGTTCCACTCCCAATAGAAGCATATATAAGCCCCTTCTGCCCACAAAGTTTAAACGCTCGAGTAATCGTGCTTAAGTTCACATCTAAAAAATCGGCTAACTCTCGTTGTGGCGGTAGTTTCGTCCCTGGTGATAATTGCCCATCTTTAATATCTTGTTCAAGCTGCTCGGCTATTGCTATATATAACGGCGCTGAAATATTGCTTATATCTGGCTTCCAGCTCATTGGATATTCCTCAAATGAATTAACTGGCATATTCAAGCTCCTTCTTTCTCTTCGTGCATTTGCATACAATATTATAATTGTCTTGCATACAATCATAATATTGTATGCAAATGATTACAATGATATAATTTTTAAAAAATCAGAAAAAAGGAACGATAAATTATGCAATATTCAGAAAGAATTTTAAAAACACCATCATCATTCATCCGAAACATTTTGAAAGTAACCGATGCAGTGGATGTCATTTCCTTTGCGGGCGGACTTCCAAACCCAATCTCATTCCCAATCGATGCTTTAAGGGCATCTGTTGACCATGCAATTAGCGAAAATGGTAGTAAACTGTTCCAATATTCATCTACTCAAGGCTATGCACCACTTCGCGAATATATCGCTGCCAAATACCAACGTCTGCACGACTTAGATATCAACGCAGATGATGTATTCATTACAACTGGTTCACAGCAAGCACTTGAACTCATTGGGAAAGTACTCATTAACAAAGGTGATGGCATTGTCATCGAGGAACCTGGCTACTTAGGCGCTATTCAAGCATTCACATTAAGTGAGCCCACTTTCTATGGTGTAACTCTTGAAAATGATGGTCTTAACTTAGAAGAATTAGAGACTGCCTTACAACAACCAAACGTAAAATTCGTCTATACTGTACCCAACTTCCAAAATCCAACGGGACTGACATATTCAAAAGAAAAACGTGAGCAAATTTGCGAGATTGTATCAAAATATGACGTAGCTTTAATCGAGGATGATCCGTATGGAGAATTACGATTCCAAGGCGAACCACTTCCTTACATTGGTGCTGGTAAATTAGATAATAGTATTTTATTAGGTTCTTTCTCTAAAACGGTCACACCGGGTATGCGCCTAGGCTTCATCATTACGAAGAATAAAGAGTTGATGCAACATATTGAAACAGCAAAGCAAGCAACTGACCTACACACAAATATTTTCTCACAATATGTCATTTATGATTATTTAGCAAATAATGACTATACTGAACACGTAAAAAAAATTATTTCATTATATAAAAACCAATCAGATGCTATGCTAGAGGCCATTCAGGAGTTCTTCCCTGCACACGTTGATTACACACGACCAGATGGCGGGATGTTCATCTGGGCTACAATGAATAATGGTGCTTCATCTTTAGACGTATTCCAAAAAGCGATGGAACAAAAGGTTGCCTTCGTTCCTGGCGACCCATTCTACACTTCTAAAACAAATGTTAATACAATGCGTCTTAATTATACGAATGCAACACCGGAAGTCATCCGCGAAGGTATTAAACGATTAGGTAGTATTTTATAAACAAGTAATCAACCGTATGAGCGCTGACAACGCTTATACGGTTTTTTTCCATGATATTAATTTTTAATAGAAAAAAATGCTTGCTTAAATGAATTCTTTTCATCCTAAATCACCGTTAATAACAGTACATGACAGTTAGCTTGGATAATAAATGGTCATGCTTAATCGGGTCAATGTTTCCCCAGGATTACAATATGTGTGGGGTCGATCGGCTTTAAATCTAATGGAGTCCCCACTTTTTAATTTATAAGCGCTTTCATTGACACGAATAGTTACCTCACCATCAAAAACTGTGATGAATTCCTCAGTACCTTCTCTATGGGCATCTGCACTTAATTTTCCGTTCTTTTCAATTTCGATAGTGTAAATTTCAAAGCGACTATCTTCTTGGAAAGGAAAATAAGGATAAACTTTATATCTTCCATTGTCTTCAGATAATACTTGAACATCATCCCTTAGAATAACTTTCGTATCAGGCTGTGGATTATTTATTAGGGCCGTAAAAGAGATCTTTAGTCCATTCGCTATTTTCCATATCGTTGTAAGAGTTGGGCTTGACTCTCCTCGTTCAATTTGTCCTATCATCGTTTTACTTACTCCACTTAATTGAGAAACTTTTTCCAAACTTAATTTCTCTTGCTCTCTAATCGCTTTTAAATTTCTTGCAAGAATAAGATGAATTTCTTCCATAAACTCACTCCTATAATTTGTACAATATAACGGTCTTTATGTATAATAAAAAGACCGACGCTATACCGTTCTTTTCGGACATTATAGCATACAAAGTAAAAGGAGGGTCAAATATGCCTTTATTTTCATTTTTATTATTTGTTTTTATCACGAGTTTTACTCCAGGTCCCAACAATATCATGGCAATGGCGTATGCAAATAAACATGGATTAAAGAAAACCTTGCCATTTTGTCTAGGTGTAGGCATAGGATTTTTCGTCATTACACTACTATGTAGTCTTTTTAATATTGCCTTAACAAATGTTATGCCTATTATTGAACGTCCTTTAACAATTTTTGGGGTAGGTTATATGCTATACCTAGCTTATAAAATCCTTGCTAGCAAAGACAGCGGCAACGAAAACACTGAAATTACTAACAATTTACTGCTAATGGCTATGCTGCTACAGTTTGTTAATCCGAAGGGCATTTTATTTGGTATTACTGTAGTAGCAACCTTCATCCTTCCCTATTATTCTTCTTACTTAAGCTACTTTCTTTTTTCATTATTTTTAGGAATGGTCGGTATGATGAGTACATATAGCTGGGGTCTATTTGGTTCCGCATTTCAAAAACTGCTATTGCAATATAGACGACAATTTAATATCGTTATGGCCATCTTACTAGTGTACAGTGCCTTTTCGATACTGATGAACTAGAAGGAAGAAGAAAAACAAGGGGATATTGTGGCAATACTATCGCAGCACGATAGTTTTCGATTTAAAAAAATCTGCCAGTTTTCCGACGGGGGCGTGAACAGGAAACTTCTACAGATGCTCAAGCTCTGAAGGGGTTTGCTGCTTACCTCGGAAATCTAGCAGAATATAGTTGTTTAGCATATTCTGTTTACCTTATTGTCATAGGACATTCCCAATCGAAACATCCAATGATGAGTTATTTTGTATACGTTAAAACGGCGTTTTTCTTAAATTTAGCTAATGCTTTCGTTGCTTCAACTTTATCTGTATATTCAAAAATACGAACTTCCTTTTTCTCAAAGACTGTAATAACCCACATTGTAAAATCTCCCTTCAAAATTGTTTTTTCATATAAATCATCTAAAAATATGATGCTTCAATCAAACTGTCTTATCTTGCTTAATTCCTATTCTACGCCGATTTCCTCAAAAAGAAATAGGTATGTGAAGCCCTTCACAAACTGTTCAAATTCAAAACGCTTTCATTGAACAAATTGTGAAAATCAGCTTTTTTTAGGCATAACGTGTTTATGTTTCATCGCCAGGACTATGCCTCTTTTCTATCCGTCACTTTGGAGATTCTATCCGTCATTTACTCGTTTTTAT
This sequence comes from Lysinibacillus sp. UGB7, assembly GCF_049058285.1. Classification (NCBI taxonomy): domain Bacteria; kingdom Bacillati; phylum Bacillota; class Bacilli; order Caryophanales; family Bacillaceae; genus Lysinibacillus; species Lysinibacillus sp. UGB7. The sequence continues at coordinate 107,216 of NZ_JBMGUV010000008.1, read as the reverse complement.
CCGTCTGCCATCATAAAAGACCATATGCACCCCTTTTCCACGACGCACATACGGCCTTTCCATGTTGATGATAATTAAATTAGTTGTAGCAGTAATAATTTTTCATTAAGGTTGGTCATTTTGCTCAGCACAATACTTCTTCCTGCTTTTGTGTTAACTCAATTTCAAAACCTAAATCTTCGAGCATACGATAATCACGATTCGCTTCTTGTCCTTCAGTAGTTAGGTAATCTCCAACAAAAATGCTATTGGCAGCATACATACCTAGTGGCTGAAGTGACCCAAGATTAACCTCACGACCACCAGAAATGCGAATTTCCTTTGTTGGATTTATATAGCGGAATAATGCTAATACTTTTAAACAATAACGAGGGTTCAATTCTTTTGTGCCCTCTAGCTTCGTGCCATCAATGGCATTTAAAAAATTGACTGGTATCGAATCTGCATCTAATTGGTGCAGTGCACGTGCAATATCCACCACATCATCTTTCGTTTCTTTCATGCCAATAATGGCACCCGAGCATGGGGAAATCCCATGTTTCTTAGCAATTTCCACCGTATTCACACGATCCTCATACGTATGGGAGGTTGTGATGTATGAGTGGTGGCGCTCAGAAGTATTTAAGTTATGATTGTACCGATCTACCCCCGCTTCTTTTAACTGTTGCGCCTGTTCTTCTTTCAATAAGCCAAGACAGGCACAAACTTTTAAGCCGTATTTTTCTTTAATTTCTTCGACCGCTTCACTGACGACATTGACATCCTTACGCGTTGGACCTCGACCACTCGCGACGATGCAATATGTACCTATTTTATTTTCAAATGCTCGTTTCGCACCTGCTAAAATTTCTTCTTTTGTAATGAACGGATATTTATCAATTGGCGCAGTTGATTTGGACGACTGCGAGCAATACCCACAATCCTCTGGGCAATACCCACTCTTGGCATTCATAATCATATTTAATTTCACTTTTTTACCATAAAAATGTTTACGAATAGCAAAGGCCCCATCCATTAGCTTTAATAGGTCATCATCGTCACTATTTAAAAGGGCCAATGCCTCTTCATTGCTAATAATTTTTCCCGCAATGACTTCATCTGCTAGTTGTAACCAATCCACTATACATTCTCCTTTTCTACTTGTTCTATTGTGAGCTTTATTCGGCGAAAGTAGCCTTCTATTTCTTATTCGTAACAAGAGCGTTGCTAAATGCCTTCAATTCTGTTGCGTTTACACCTCGCCTGAATCGAGTCATTGCTAGATGCTTCTGTACTGATAACAAAGAAACAAAGACCATTAAGCCGAGGCATAATTGATGGACCTTGCTGATTGAAATACTTTATAAAGCCGTTCCGCTAAAAGTGCCGACGCAATGGCTATGCACAAGTCTGCAACAATGCTATTCAGAAAACCAACTAGAAAAATATGAGACCAGCTCGTTTTCATATGTAGCCAGAAGTTCAATGATACATATAAATACGGTACTGCCACCGCATAAATAACGATGAGCCCTACGATATTTGCGCCGATAAAATGCTTTGTCGTCGGACTCTCTATTCTGTCAATCATTAAACCAATGACAAGGGCAGCAAGTGCAAAACCAATTAGGTAACCAAAAGTTGGTTGCAACACATAGGTGATGCCTCCTCCTTGTGTAAAAACGGGTAAACCAACTAAACCAATTCCAATATAGACTATTTGACTTTGAAAGCCATTACGACTTCCCAGCAAACATCCAGCCAAAAAGACAAAGACAATTTGTAATGTAAATGGCACAACTGGTAGCGGTACTTTAATAAATGCACCAATGGCTGTTAAAGCAGCAAACATCGCAATCATGACAAATGACAGTGTTGAATGACGTTGTAGCACACCTCATCCCTCCCGTTCCGCAAAAAATTGCACGATTGTTTCTTTCGCTGTATCTATCATGAAACGCATTTCGTCATCCGTTATGACATACGGTGGCATGAAGTACAATATATTTCCAAGTGGACGAATAAGTAACCCTTTTGCTAAAGCGCTTTTATATATTTGATAGCCGATGCGTTCTGCACTTGGCAACGGCTCCTTCGTCACAGGATTCGCGACAAGTTCGATTGCCCCGACGAGCCCTACCTGCCGATATTCACCCACATATGGCAGCTGATTAAATGCCTCCATTGCAAGCTTATACATGCGTTTACCTTTTTGTTGCACAATGTCGATATAATGTTCCTCTTCAAACATTGTTAATACCTCTAATGCAACGCGACAAGCCAATGTATTGCCGGTATAACTGTGTGAATGTAAAAATGCTTTCATTGTCCCGTAATCATCGTAAAAAGCGTTGTATACCTCGTCCGACGTCAGAACAACAGAAAGTGGCAAATAACCACCAGTAAGTCCTTTCGATAAACACATAAAATCTGGGGTAATTGCCGCTTGTTCACAGGCGAACATCGTTCCAGTACGACCAAAACCAACAGCAATTTCATCGGCAATTAAATGAACATTATACTTTGTACACAACACGCGTAATTGCTTTAAATAAATAGGTGGATACATTTTCATGCCTGCCGCCGCTTGGATAAGTGGTTCAATAATAACAGCTGTAATTTCTGCATGGTGTATTACGAGTTGTTGTTCTACAAAGTCAATACACTGGGCTTGGCATGTATCCGGGTGAGTTTTAAAAGGACAACGATAGCAATCAGGCCCCTGCGCACGTACTGTATCCAGTAAAAGTGGCTGATACACCTCGTTATAAAGATCTACTCCACCTACCGATAAAGCACCTAGTGTTTCACCATGATACGCATCCGTTAATGCTAGAAAACGTTTTTTCGATGTTTTCCCCGTTTGCATATGATATTGAAAACTCATTTTTAATGCGATTTCTATTGCTGACGAACCGTTATCTGCAAAAAATACTTTATTTAAACCTTCTGGCGTTAAAGCTACTAACTTCTCCGCTAATTTAATAGCCGGCTCATGTGAAAAATTCGCAAAGATTGCATGCTCTAATGTAAACGCTTGCTCACTTAAAGCCTGACTAATACGGGGGTTGGCATGCCCAAATAAATTAACCCACCAAGAAGACACAGCATCCAAATAGCGATGATCATGTTCATCATAAAGCCAAACACCCTGACCTTTTTTAATAACAATTGGCGGAAACTGCTCATAGTCTTTCATTTGCGAACATGGGTGCCATACATGTTGCATATCTCTTGCCTGTAATTCAGTTAATGCATATTTCATGTCTGTACAGCCTTTCGAACAATGTTGTGTCTGTAATGGCATATTCAACAATCTCCGAAATATTTTGGAACTGCGGAATGGTCGCATATGGTAATGCATGATATTGTAATATCGTTTCTATATTGCTTTGCTCGATCGGGCTACCGGTGTCACCATTGAATACGATGCCAAGTACTTCTATATCTCGGGACTGTAATGACTCTAATGTCAAAAGCGTATGATTGATCGTTCCGAGTGTTGTACGTGTAACGACTACAACAGGTAGTTTGCTCTGAACAATGACATCAAGGAGTGTCATTTCTCCAATAATGTCTAAAGGGACAAAAAGCCCTCCGGCACCTTCACAAATAACGACATCGTATGATTGCTGTAACATCTGCAATTGCTTTAATAAATGCTGGGTATTTATTTGCTGCCCCTCCAGTTGAGCCGCAAAATGAGGTGATGCCGCCTCTTTAAACGAATAACCATTCAAATTATCTAAATCAAGCATTTGCAAAGAATACTTTTCATACATTTCTGTATCGTGGTAATAGGATTCGCCATCCCTGTACACTTCACCCGTTTGTACAGGTTTGTATGGTGTAACACGAAAACCCTGCTGCTGTAATTGGCGCATTAATAATGTGGTAACACACGTTTTACCAACTTCAGTATCTGTTCCAACAACCCAAAAATGTTGCAACGTTAACCTCCCCCTCTTTTGAGTTAACTAACTACACAAATTAAGTTAACACATTTATTTTCACTTTGTAAATGCTCTTTCTTTTTTTCTACAAAAACACTTCATTTCTTCGCGAAATATAGTGAATTTTTAGATAATTATTAACACTCCTTTATAATCAAGTTAAATAAATATTAGGAAATCCCCACTGTGGGTGAAGCCTGTTCGCGCATTTCTCGGTTTATCAGCGATTCTTGCCTTCCTATCAGCGATTTCTGCCTTCCTATCAGCGATTCTTATATTTAAAGGCGATGTTGAATAAAGTTTAAACTCGATACTATGGACTTACCGATACTGATTTCGCTATTTAGAGAAGATTTTCATCTGCAATTGAAAGGATTTTGTTGTTCTTCTGTAGTATTTAAATACATGGGGGTGGCTGTATGTTTGGAATTTTTAAGGAATCTGAAAAGGTCATCGATATATATGAGCATGTTGGTTTTATTCTTAAATCATTGCTCACTTATGAACTCAAGGACTTACCGATACGCTATGAATTTTGGTACCGTGTGTCCATTCGCCAGGAGGAATTTCGAGCATTGCAGGCGGAACATCGGATGAAAAGCTCCATGCATAGTGCGATTGGACGCTTTCATCAAACACAGTATGAGGCGACAAAACAAAAGTGTACAAAGCTGGCGCGCCTTGCCGATATATATAAATATTTTTGTATCGAAGATGAGCGTGAATCCTTAAATCATCGACTTCATTTTTACAAAGAAACAGTTGCTGAGATATATGACCATGTACAAAATAAAGAACTCTATACTTATTGCGACTCCGTACAACAGCAATTTTGGGATGCAGTCAGTGAAGACATACTAAATGCCATAGCCCACCTAGACTAACACTCGGTGGGCTATGGCATTTAGTTTTAAATAGAGTTTCATCTGCACAAAGCCCATTGATAAACGGGTGTAAGTGATCGATTTCATTTTGGACAACTTTCTTCACTTTCGTGTATATTTCCCTACAGTAAATAAGCAAAAATCTTGTGCTTCCCTTGCAAAATAATCTTCTGTAGATTCCCCCATTTCGTAGCTTACAAGCTATATTATTATTTTAAGACCTATGGTATTTTTATTTTATACAAGTGTACTAACTACAGTGATACTTCATTCAGTAGGGGCTGTTTCCACACTGATGGTTAGTTGAACCAATCGGGCTTTTACGGTCTAGTTGTTTGAACACCTCGAGTCGGCTTACTGATCGTTATAGCGGGATAAAAGGAGAGAATTTATGATTGCTTGGATTATTACGGCAGAGATCGCTTTTTGGATTGTCATTATAGTAGGATTAATTTGTAGATATGTCTTTAAAAAACCTAAACTTAGTTTGTTCTTTTTTGCACTTACACCTGTTATTGATTTACTGCTTGTGCTTCTTACAGTAATAGATTTAAAGGCAGGTACACCCGCATCAACAGCACACGGTGTCGCTGCTATTTATATAGGTGTTTCCATTGCTTATGGCAAGACCATGATTGCTTGGGCGGATATTAAATTCCAGCAGTGGTTTTTAAAGGTCCTCATTCAAAAAGAAAAATTAAGCGGAATGGCGAAAGCCAAACATGAAATGACCATGCTTGGTCGCCATATTGTAGCCTACATTATTGGCGCTGGCTTATTGTATGCCATGACACTATTTATTGGTTCGAATACTGATACATCTTCCTTAGTTCAGGTAATGAAAGTATGGGGAATCGTTTTAGCTATAGACGCTGTTATAAGTTTTTCTTATGTCATTTTCCCTAGTATAAAATAGACTTCCTATTTTTTATAGAATCAAAAAACAACTAGGTGCCTGCTTAGTTTTCAGCACCTAGTTGTATCGCGTTTTATGACGATTTAACTACCGACTCAACCGATTACATATTTATTTTATTACTTTCCATTCCTTGTACAAGCATTTCTCTAAATTCTTGCACTTGATCGGCTTTAATAGCGACTTTTGTATACTTCTTTGTAATGCCTAGCATAAATGTCACATCAATTGGTTCTTTCATCTTCAAAATAAATTGCGGATAGGCCTCACCAAAATCACGCGCAATAAAATCAATGGTATCTTTGCTCAATTTTCCTTGTAAAAGTTCTTTATCTTCAACAAGTTCTTCAATATTTTCAAAGTTAAATTCCGTACGTTTCATTAAACCTAAAGATAAATAAAGCTTATCATGAGTTGCATAGACAGGATTTAAACGAACCGCCTGCACATCCGCTATAAAATATACAACAGAATACACATTCACAAGAAGTAATAGTATGGAAAGTATCATAGATTTCTCATGAAGCCACCAATGAATTCCAATCGTTTCAATAACAATTGCATGGATAAGCATCATTTGAAAGGCGATATAGCTAGAGTTTTTATGCAAGGTTAATCCAATTCGTGCTGTCCTCTTCCAACTTGCGCAAGCGTAGTAAAGAACTAAAAAATCTGTACACAGCATTTGAATAATTGGTTGCTTTGACGTATGCCTTTCAACCGCTTTAGGGAAAGAAAACAAATCAGGTAATACACTTCCCCTTACATCTGTTAAAATTTTTGGCATATAACGTACGAGAGACGCAACTAATAGTATTTCAAATAGAATGATTGTCCCTTCAATCGCAAATCCTACCCACGTTACCGCTACAAATGGCTGTAAATGCTCAAGTGGAATGATAAAGCGAGCAACAATGCAGCCAGTAGCTGCTAAAATAATCACTTGCTTTACAGAAAATTTACGTTTATAGAGCATAAATAACACGGGTATGACGATGAGAAAATCAATTAATGAGCCAATGACCACTCCATTTGATTCTGCCGGTAAAATCGACATTCCAAGGCCCGTATTATAAAGCGTGTAATTACTAGCTAATACTACTAATAAAAATGCTAACCATATATTTTGCCTCTTTTTTAAAGCGCTCATTACGCATTGCTCCTTTTCATCTCATTACTTTGGATAACATAATACTTGCTTAAATGAACCTTTTATCCATGTTCTTTTCATGAATTCCTTCATCCAGTCAGAAGCTTAATAATAGCCTCATTATTTATAAAATTTTATTATAATTGGAATTATTTATCAATATCCAACAAATGAAATTCCATTCTTTTAACTGTATTTGTCATTAATCTTTCACTATTTGTTTATACAGTTAAAAAGTTTCATCCTTTGTCAAAAATTTCTTGCGATAAACATGAGGAGAGTAGCCAGTATAGTCCTTAAATCTTTCGATATAATAACTGACCGTGCTAAATCCTGTGCTGACTGCAATAGTGGTTACGGATTGCTCACTATCGCGCAACAGTTCCATACTTTTACGAAGGCGGTAATGCAAAATGTATGTGAAAGGCGTCATGCCCACTATTTTCTTAAAAAAGCGACTACATTCAGCGCGACTTAAAAAAACGTGGGCGGCTAAATTTTCAAGGGTAATTTTCTCCTGATAATGGCTATGTAAATAATCCAGCATCTCCTTAGCACGTTCATGCTGCACAATTACCGATGGAGTCATTCGTTCTTCTGTTAGCAAAGATTGTGTCAAAATTGTTTCCCAAATGAGTAACAGTTCTCGCCATACTTTCATCTCAAAAAATAGTTCGCGCTCTTTCAATAAAACGGCGGCACTTTCAACCGCTTGTGCCAACTCCCCAGAAAACTTAACAAAGGGTAGCCTATTAGTCGTAACATAGGGGAGAACATATTTTGTCGCCATAATACTCCCCTCATGCCCCCCTAATAACTTAGGATCAACATTGACACAGTAAATCTTCGCTTGCTCTTTGTCAGAAGGTTTCGCTTCATGTAAGCAAGATGCATTGACAAAGACACCCTCCCCCTGTTTAAGCACAATTTCATCCGCCCCTACACGATACTGCACACTTCCTTCTTTGACATAGACAAATTGAATCTCCTTATGCCAATGTAACGGTAAAAAATCCATGCGATCTAGTCGCAGTATTGTTTCATACAATGCTACAGGAAACGCCTTCGTGCCATGCAGCGTTAATTCTTGTAAATCCTTTGCTACTTTAATATGTGATAACGCCACTATTTCACCTCAATATATTGATATTAATAACCATATAATTCGATATTTCTTCTGATAAGCACCCTTTATAATTGCTTTATATTGATAGTTTAGGAGATGTTGCAGTATGAATCAACACGTAACGAAAAATCGTACAATGGGTTTTATCCTTGTTATTCTTGGCGCAAGTTTTTGGGGGATTGGGGGTACAGTCGCGCAAAAGCTCTTTCAGCAAGAAAATATTGAGGTTGGCTGGCTTGTATCCAGTCGTCTTCTTTTAGCGGGCTTGTTACTACTTATCGTTTATAAAATTACACATCGTAAAGAATCTCTTTTTGTGATTTGGCGTACAAAGTATAATGCTTTTAGACAAATTTTATTTAGCTTACTCGGCATGCTTGCTGTGCAATATACTTATATGATGTCCATTGCTTTAGGGAATTCTGCAGTAGCAACATTGTTGCAATACTTAGCGCCTCTTTTTATCATGGCCTATTATTTGATCACGAAACACAGCCAATTGACAAAACAGGATGGTATAGCCGTGTCACTCACACTCATCGGAACATTTTTTTTGCTTACTAATGGTTCTCTCTCTACACTTTCAGTTCCAGCAATGGCAGTGTTTTGGGGTGTATTATCTGGTCTTTCGGTCGCCTTTTATACATTATATGCTGTTCCGCTTTTACAACATTTTCATTCGTTACTTGTTGTAGGCTGGTCAATGCTTATTGGTGGTTCAGTTATGTCTTTATTTTATCAACCATGGCACATCGATATTTCAAACTGGGCTTTTTCAACTACAGCTTATTTTTTCTTTATCGTTATTTTTGGGACAATGTTAGCATTTTGGTTTTATATTGAAAGTCTGCAATATTTATCGCCTAAGGAAACAAGTTTACTTGGTAGCCTCGAACCATTAACTGCTGTCATCACAAGCGTACTTTGGCTACAAATTTCCTTTGGAAGCCACCAAGTAATCGGGACTTTACTCATTCTATGTATGATTTTATATCTTACTGTTTTTCAAAAAAACGCATAAAATTGTAACAAAATATAAGTATATAGTAATTTTGTAGTTAATTCAGATAATTCAAATAAATAATGGTTATAAATTCCTATATTAGAAATAATAAACCGAGAATTTATACATAAAATTTACATATTTCATATATCTTTTCTCCTTATTTGTCTATTATACTGAAATTATCATCATATTAAGGAGGTAATTATATGGATAGAAAAGTAATATTCTTCGAAGTACAGGGCGGTAATGACAAAGGACCCGATGGCTATCGAAAAGACACCATGCCGATGGTTCATGCACTTAAACAACGAGGTCAAGATGCTGAAGTCATTTTCTTTGATGTAACAAAAAAAGATAATATTTTTAATTATGTAAAAGAGCAAGGCATCGCCTACGTATCACGCATCAATCCCGGCAACTTACAGCATGAAACAGAATATTTTGAGATGTTGCGTGAGTTGAGTGCAGTAGGCGTTATTGGTATGCCTCACCCTGATGCAATGATTGGCTACGGTTCTAAAGATGTGTTATCGAAGCTGACTGCCACTAACTTAGTGCCGGATGATACGTTTGCCTATTACACGATTGAAGCTTTTAAAACTCAGTTTCCCACTTCACTTGCCATAAATGAACGGGTATTAAAGCAAAATCGAGGTTCAACAGGTGAAGGCATTTGGCGTGTGAAATTAGTCAATCCACTTGCTAAAGGAGTTACAGAAGTGCCACTTGATGCAGAAATTAAATGTACAGAAGCCAAGGATAATCACGTAGAATATTGGAAGCTAGGTGAATTCATGACTTTTTGTGAACAGTACATTACTGGTACAAATGGTATGTTAATCGATATGCGCTTCCTACCTCGTATTACCGAAGGCGAAATCCGCTTATTTATGTTGCGTGATAAACCAGTTCACGTCGTACATAAAAAACCAGCAGATTCCGAGGATGCCTTTAGTGCGACACTGTTCTCAGGCGCCCAATACCGCTATGATGCACCTGAAGAATGGGCTGAACTTGTACAAAACTTTTTAATCCAATTACCTCTTGTCACAAGCATATTGGGCAACTATGATTTGCCACTAATTTGGACAGCCGATTTCATGCTAGATACAAATGGCGCTGGAGAGGACTGCTATATTTTAGGAGAAATGAACTGCTCATGTGTGGGCTTTACGTCTGAACTCACATTGGCTCACCAAGTGGCTGAAGAAATTTTAGCCTGCATTAAAGAGCAAACAGAAATTTCAGCGTAAAAATAAAACATTCCGTCGCACTTTCAGGCCGTAAACAAACTCAAAAAATTGAGTTTGTTTACGGCCTCTTTTCTTTTAAATATAGAAGTATCTATATGAACCCGTTGCTTTGCGCTACGGCGGACGCTTTTCGCGGGCACGGCTTCAATCTCCTCGTCGCTACGCTCCTGCGGGGCCTTCAGCTCATGCTATTCTTTTATTCAACGACAATGAAAGAAGGCAGAAGACAATATAAATTCAATCCACTTCTATGCGCAAGTTTGTCCGTTATTGACTCAATGTACGACGAGTAAGGATCATCGGAAAATTATTCATATTTGAGCGTAAATGTGGAAGAAGTCGATCATTTAGTGACATGAAACAAATCTATGCACTTCGAAAAGAAATGATTAAACGTGTAATTGCGGATGCGAAAGAAAAGCATGGTATGCGTTGGACAACCTTGTACTATTCTCGTTAATAGGGGCTATTTATAACTACTATTTCTGATAAAATGACAAAAGGTATTCGGAATGATCACATTCCGAATACCTTTTGTCGTTAATCTGAAAGTTCGACGTTTCCGTCGCACTTTTTTTTACAGATAAACCTTTATGCCCTGAATAAATTCATAAATAAAATAACCTGCAAATCCAATCAATAAGATGCCTGATAACATTGTAAGTGTTTTAATCATCTTACGACTCATCGCCCTACGCGTCACAGAAACAATGGTCATCAGACCCATATCATGCAGTAAAATACCGCTAAGTACTCCTGCAGCGATTACTAAAAAGCTTGTCGACTCAGCCTGATCATAAGACTTTGCTAGCACGACCCCAAAAACATTAACCCAAAAAACTAGATTTCCTGGTGATATCGCTACGAGCAAACCATTTCGATATGATTTAAAAAAAGACTTCGTCACCTTTTCACCAGCCAATGTAATATCATGGTCGGCATTTTTGATAGAATCAATTCCTAATAACAATAAGAACCCTGCCCCAATAATCCACATTGGCAGGTGAATCATCGGCATTGCTAATATTGAAGCAAGCCCCATATACAAAGCGAAAATCAATGCAATGTCGATAGTCATGCCACCAAGCCCTACAGCCCAGCCATGCATAAAACCGTTTTTTAATCCTTGCTTCGTCATTTCCACCGTAATGGCACCTACTGGCATAGCAATTGCCAGCCCTACCATGACATACGCTACATACAAACTCAAAGAAACACTTCTTTCATGCAATAAAATAAGTTTCATACGTCCGTTTATACGATAATTCTAGCATAAAAATACGGTAATATCTTGTATTTTTTATAATTATTCATTTTATTGAGCTCAATTGACAATTAACTATTGCCAAAATGACTGCTCTTTTTGATATGTAGAAATATGGAAAACAAGAAAAAGTTTAAATCCCTGATAGAACAATGACTTATGTTAATGAAAGGAAATGAGCCAGCTACTCTTGCATGAAGCGTGCTAAAGGAGGAGGCTAGATGGTTCGTCCGTGGAAAGCAGATGGCTAGTTCAGCATCTGATTATTACTTCTCGCTTGTATAAAAAAAAAGCCTGTTGATAAACTCGAGTTTGTCAACAGGCTGAGTCATCCTACCTTACTGACATGCCTTCTTTTTTTATAGCATTTGCTTCTTCCATTGTGTAACGACATCTTTTAACTTTGCGATTTCTATTTTTAAAGCCACTTGCTTCTCGGTACAACGTTTTTCAGCCTTCATCCATGCTTCTTCTAAAGCAGGTAAATAGCTTAAATTCTTTGTTGTTGAGACAAGCTGTAAAAAAATATTCCCTTGTATGAAGTACCAGCGAGGGTTCATATCATCTAACAAAATGGCTTCTTCAATAAGACGAAGTGCTAAAAAAGGACTCGCTTCAACTCGATTTACAAATTGCGCAAATGCACCCCAATATAGTGCTGTATTTGGCTGTAATTTAATGGCTTCTGCGTATTGTACCATCGCCTTATCATACTCTTTCGCAAGTGCAAAATATTCAGCCATTGTATAGTAAGCATTGGCCTGAGCCTCGATTGGTCCTGCCAGTAACTCATCTACTACGTTACTGAATTGTTCATGATCCTGACTTCCTAAATAGCTCGCAAGTACATCACGCTCTGGATACGATCCATCTGTACGTTCGACACTTTGTTTCACCTTTTCATTCGTAGGGTTTGGCATATTGGCATAGCCATTGGCCTCTAAAAGCGCGACATGTTGCTGAACTGTTGAGAATGAAGCATCCCCTGCAAACAATTCATTAGCTATTAATGCTTTTGCTAAAGTATAGCTGTCTTTAACTCTACCATTTACAAACAATTCATTTATGTGTTGTACTTGCTCCTCAAATTGTTTTATCACTATTAAATTCCTCACCTTCACCAAAGAAAAAGTCTTATAGGTAGTTTACCATCTTTAGAAAGAAAAGTAGCTATTATCGTAAAAGCCACTGCCAAACAATGATTACTAGTCTTTCAATTTAAACGCCTCTACATATTTATTCAGTTCTTTTGCCAGTTGACTTGTTTCATAGGATCCATTTGTCACTTCGTCAATACTTGCCGTTGTTTGTTGCGCAGCTGCTTTAATATTATTCATCGTCTCTTCTATTTCGCGTATAGCCTCTGTTAACTGTTGAATCATTTGTACGACATGATCGGACTTCTCTGTTTCGAGAGTCAATACATTAGAAATACCTGTGATTTGCTCTACTGTTTCTGCAACTGCTGTTGAAATCTCACTTAACGACTGTACTGTTAAACTTACAGTGTCAGTACCTTTTTCTATATATGTCGTATTGTCGTTTGTGGAAGATATAACATGCTGAATACGTTCCATAATGTCTTGGACAAGCTTGTCCACTTCTAATACTTCTTGATTTGATTGTTCGGCAAGTTTGCGTACTTCCTCTGCAACAACTGCAAAGCCTTTACCATGTTCACCGGCTCTTGCCGCTTCTATAGATGCATTTAGTGCTAAAAGGTTTGTTTGTGTAGCGATGCCAGCAATTGTATTCGTAATATCTTGGACCTTTGTTGCGGATACTACTAAATTTTGAACTGTATGACTGACTTCATCAGAACCTTGACGAATTAACGCCATATCATTATTTATGTCTTTTGCACGTTGCTCGCCCTCGCTTGCAATTTTCATCGTGTCATTTGAAATTTCAACGCTATAATCAGCCTTCACTTTCATATTTTGTAAATCATCTGCTAATGACGTAAGTGCTCCTGTAGCATTTTCTGCATGATGCATACCTTCTGTCACCGCCGTCGATACCTCACCAATATTATTCGCAACAATTTGAACAGTATCGGTCATGCCGTTAAGTGTATTAGACGTTTCAACTGCATTGGCGGTTAATGCATCCGATGTGGACCGCATTGTTACAATCATATTTTGTAAACTCTTTGTCATACGATTTAAAGTATTGGCTAAATCGCCTACCTCATCATGACTTTTAACATCCGTCCCCTTTACAGCTAAGTTGCCATCCGCAATTTGTTTCGCCTGTTCAATTAAAAGGCTAATCGGTCTTACTTTTCGACGGATTAAGAAGCCTGTAATGATTGAAGCTAATAGCATGGGAATGATGCTTATTAAAATACCATTGCGTACAACATCCCACGTTCGTTCTTTCACGATATTGGCATCAAAATCGATAACACTAATGGCAATAATTTCTTTACTAGGATCATGATCCTTAAAAATGGGAGCATAACCAGACAGACGGTTCATCCCACCAAATGAATACGCTTCAGAATAAGTTGGGTGCTTCATGTCCAGTAGCATTGCAATCGCATCTTCATCGATATAAAAATCATCTCCTGGCGCAAATCCTTTATTCGCTAAGTGCTCATCAAGAGCAAGTATTGTCCCATCTAATGTTAAAATGTACTGGGTTTGAAATATATCTTTATGATTGGTTGTCCAATTTAAATCATTGCCGATGCGTTCCATTGCTTGTTTATCCCCAGTAAGTGCTTTTTCAATTTCTGCTGAACCTATTAATCCTGTCGTAATATTGGCACAACCATATGCCTCGACGCCAGCAGCATCATATAATTTGTTGTAAGCTGTTATGTATGTAGCAACCGAAGTAATACCTAGCATCACCACAAGGATGCCTGCAATAATCGTCCCTAGTTGAAAAGTTAATGAATTTCGTAAATTCACGATTCATACTCTCCCCTTTCTTGTAAAAATCTATGAAAATTCGACTTTATCAATCATCATACTATAATAACATGTATTTAAAAAGCATCTTTTAAACTTAAACTTTCGCAAATACCTTGGTTGTTTTTCGGAATTATGAGATAATTGAAGTATATTTACTTTATCTGAGAGGCATTAATACATTTTAGGGGGGCTTGCTATGAATAGCCGTTTTCATTTTTTGACTCTTATTATGGGAAATTTATTAACACTTGGAGCCATTTTTATTTATGCCATACAAAGCCAAGTACAGGTCGCCCTCAGCACCTACGGCCTCGTGATGGGATATTTAAGTACGCTACTAATTTTTATTTTTTATTTATGGGGGAATGAGAAACCACATGTATCAAACCGTTTTTTCAAATAGAGGAAATGAGTAAAGATTGTAGTAAATGCCAATGCTACAATCTTTATCAATTGTTAAACTAGTAAGATGATAATAGCTTTCTCCCCTTTTGCTCAAATAGCAATCGCCGCAATATCTCCACCAATTAGCTATCTTTAAAAATATCACAACATTCTTATGCGGTTGTAGCAAAATCGTTTTCATGTTCTCTAGACACAAAATAGACGAAAAAAACTTTTAAATATTCTCTGTCCTTTTTTACGCAATTTCTTTCTATTTTCGGAGTATTCACCGCTGAAAATGGCTGATGATTGTAGAAAAATAAAATTTTTTGTGGAAAATTAAAAAACAATGATTGAGTAGTATATCAATTTTCTGTATAATCAGCTTGTTTGACAATACTTTATATGAACTTGGGGGTAGACAATTGGGTAAAGCATTGATTATAGGAGCTGGCGGAGTAGCCAGTGTTGTGGTACACAAGTGTGTTCAAAATTCGGACGTATTTGAGGAAATTTGTATCGCAAGTAGAACTGTTTCAAAATGTGACGCTCTAAAAGAGAAACTAGACGGCGGAAAAACAAAGATTCATACTGCACAGGTAGATGCCGATAATACAGACGAGGTTATTGAGCTTATTAAAGCCTTTGGACCAGACGTTGTGATTAACGTTGCACTACCTTATCAAGACTTAACGATTATGGATGCTTGCTTAGCGACAGGTGTGCACTATGTGGATACTGCAAACTACGAGCCACCTGAAACGGCAAAATTTGAATATAAATGGCAATGGGCTTACAAAGAAAAGTTCGAGAAAGCTGGTTTAACAGCATTACTTGGTAGCGGTTTTGACCCAGGTGTAACGGGCGTTTTCACTGCTCATGCACAAAAACATGAATTTGACGAAATTCACTACATTGATATTGTCGATGCCAATGCTGGTGATCACGGTTATCATTTCGCAACAAACTTCAATCCAGAAATCAATATTCGCGAAATTACGGCAAATGGTCGTTACTGGAAAGATGGCGAGTGGATTGAAACAGCGCCACTTGAGAAAAAAGAAGTGTATAACTTACCAGAAATCGGTCCAAAAGATATTTACCTGTTATACCATGAAGAATTAGAATCACTTGCGAAAAACATTAAAGGTTTAAAGCAAATTCGCTTCTGGATGACATTCTCTGAAAAATACTTAACACACTTAAAAGTATTAGAGAACGTTGGCATGACATCGATTGAGCCAATCGAATTTGAAGGACAAATGATTCAACCAATTCACTTCCTTAAAGCAATATTACCGGATCCTGCATCACTTGGACCACGCACTAAAGGAAAAACAAATATCGGTTGTATCATCCGTGGACTAAAAGATGGCAAAGAGAAAACTTACTACGTGTATAATGTATGCGATCACGAAGCTTGTTACAACGAGGTTGGTTCACAAGCGATTTCATACACAACTGGTGTACCAGCAATGATTGGTGCAATGCTTGTCATGAACGGTCAATGGCGCAAACCAGGTGTGTGGAACGTAGAAGATTTCAATCCAGATCCATTCATGGATGCACTAAATAAATGGGGTCTACCATGGCAAGAAAGCCACAACCCAGAATTACTTGCCCTTGATTTAGATGCAAAGGAATTAAGCCGATGAAACCAATCGATTTCACAAAAGTTCCATCCCCTTCTTACGTTGTGGATGAACGATTATTAACCAAAAATCTTGAGCTTTTAAAATCGATTCAAGAACGCACAGGCTGTCGTATATTGCTTGCCCTAAAAGGATTTTCGATGCATTCGACATTCCCTTTAGTTGGTGAATACCTAGCAGGCATTACGTCAAGTTCCCTATACGAAGCGCGTCTTGGCTATGAAAAAATGGGCAAGGAAGTTCACGTCTACGCACCTGCTTATGTAGAGCATGAAATGGACGAGCTGCTTGGCTATGTCGATCACATCGTTTTTAACTCATTCAACCAATGGGCACAGTTCAAGAACAAGGTAAAAGCGGCTGGTAAATCAATCGATTGTGGTATTCGTGTTAATCCTGAGTACTCTGAAATTGAAACGGCGCTTTATGACCCTTGTTATACAAACTCACGGCTTGGTACAACATTAGCTAATTTCGACAAGACACAACTTGACGGTATCGACGGCTTACACTTCCATGCGATGTGTGAGCAAAACTCTGATACGTTAGAACGTATTATTAAAGTAGTCGAAGAGAAATTTGGCGATGTTCTACACCAAATGAAATGGTTAAACTTCGGTGGCGGTCACCATATTACACGCGAAGATTACGATATCGATAAGCTTGTAGACATTATTAATTACATTCAAGATAAGTATGACCTGCTTGTTTATTTAGAACCTGGTGAAGCAGTAGCATTAAACACAGGCTACTTAGTGGCAACGGTTCTAGATATTCAGAAAAACGGTATGGACCTAGCAATTTTAGATACATCTGCAACATGTCATATGCCAGATGTACTAGAAATGCCTTACCGCCCAGTTATTATTGGTGCAGGTCAGCCAAATGAACTTGCTTATACCTATCGCTTAGGAGGGCTTACATGCCTTGCAGGTGATGTAATTGGTGATTATTCATTTGAAGAACCATTACAACCAGGCGATCGTCTTGTTTTCACAGATATGGCACATTACTCTATGGTGAAAACCCATATGTTTAATGGTGTGAACCTTCCTTCTATCGTTTCTTATAATGATGAAGAAGGCGTTAAAGTCATTCGTGAATTTAAGTTTGAAGATTATAGCGGTAGACTTTCTTAATGAAACGAAGAGCCCCTCCAACTAGATGACTGGAGGGGCTCTTCAATATTGACAAAGGCATTAACAGGAAAAAAAATACAGTACCTCCCCTCTTAGGAAGTACTGTGTATTTCTTTATTCATAAGGGCTTTCCCCTCTTCAACGAGGATAAAACGTTGCCTGTCACTAGAGGACCTGTTTTAAAACCTACAACGATTGCTTTATTTACTATGGGTTGTATTGACTATGTCATTTTCAGGTTGAGAAAAAACTCGCTCACCCAGGAAAAATAAAATTGAAAAAACATAGAGACTCAGGCCTCTACGTTTTCTTCTTCATTTTCAAGCATTTTGTGTAAATAATTAATAATTTCACGGATACCATCCAATGAGTTAACAAGTATTTTAGGGTCCACGTATGTGATCATACGATTTTCAAGGTTAGCCACAGCAGTAAAGTAACGTGTTTTTGAATAATTGACAAGCCCCATCTGCTTTAATACCGACTCTTCTAAATCAAGAATTTCACGAGCCTCTGTTACGAGTAAACCATAGTTCACGACATCTGTATTTAATACGATGACACGTGCCGTTGGTGAATTTGAAGAACGATTGTATAATATACGCTCAAAATCTAGCACAGGTACAAGTTCTCCACGGATTCTTGTAAAGCCAAGTAAATAATTGGGCAAATGAGGAATCGGCGTAATATGCTCTAATTTTTCAATGGATATCGCTTGTTCAACTGGCACTGCATATTCCTCTGTTCCACAAGCAAAAACCACTGCCTTTACACTTTCCATACGGTCACTTCCTTCAATTTTGTGTTATTTTTTCGCTGTCTCTTTGACTACTTCGACAAGCAAATCTGCTAATTTCTCTAATTCCTCTACTGGGATTTTTTCATTTGTCGTATGAATATCTTCATAGCCAACAGATAAATTCACCGTAGGAATACCAAATCCTGCAATGACATTGGCATCTGAACCACCACCAGAAATACCAAGCAATGGTGTACGATCAATATTACGTGCTGCAGCCATTGCTACTTGAACAACTTTATCAGATTCTGTTACACGGAAGCCAGGGTACATAAGCTTCACTTCTACTTCAGCACGCGCTCCCATTGAAGCTGCAATTTGCTCAAAAGTTTCTTTCATGTGATTTGTTTGAGTATCTAATTTTGCCTGATCAATTGACCGTGCTTCGGCTAAAATCGTCACTTCATCACAGACAATATTCGTTGCCTGACCACCCTCAAAGCGCCCAATATTTGCCGTTGTTTCTTCGTCTAAACGACCAAGCTTCATTTGTGCTATACACTTTGAAGCAACAGTAATTGCTGATATCCCTTTTTCTGGCGCAACGCCTGCATGAGCTGTTTTACCAATTATCTTTGCGAAAATTTTTGCTTGGAAGGGAGCTGCCGTTACGATACCGCCAACCTTGCCATCACTATCCACTGCAAAGCCATACTTTGCTTTTATTTTTGCAGGATCTAATTCTTTTGCTCCCACTAATCCACTCTCTTCGCCTGCGGTAATGATAAATTCAATATCCCCATGTGCAATATTTTGCTCTTTTAAGCGCTTTACCATTTCAAATAATGCCGCAAGACCAGCTTTATCATCGGCACCTAAAATTGTTGTACCATCAGAAACAATATAGCCATCTTCACGAATGGATGGTTTAATGCCTTTCCCTGGTACGACTGTATCCATATGACAAGTGAAATAGATTGGTTCTACCTCTAATGTACCTTTTAAAGTAGCGATTAAATTCCCTGCACCATGTCCATTACGTGTATGTGCATCATCTTGCTCTACTGTAAAGCCAAGTGCAGTTAATTTGTCGATTAAAATCGGTGCAATCACCTGTTCATGCTTTGTTTCTGAATCGATTTGTACGAGTTCAAAAAACTCTTCTACTAAACGACTTGTCATATTGTAAGACTCCCTTAGTTTACGTGTTTTTCCACGTCATAGTATAAGTATTATTTTAGCACAACCACTGTGTAGTTGAAATCATTCACATGAGATATCTTCCCTATTATGGGGAAGAACAGATAAATGCTCCTGTGAACAGGGGCGTGTAACCCTTTCCATAGCTAACTTTATCGTTGTAATATAATTGACTTCTCTTCTTGTAATGCTGCTAAATATTCAACTGCTTTATGATGTTTATCCTGCAATCGCCACATCGTATTATGTACATCATCCTGTACACGAGATACCTGCTCTCCTGCTGTCGATATTTTTGAATGCACAGACCAAGCTGAAAAAATATCATCGAAGAAATAATCCGCAAATTTAACCAAACCATCCGTCTCAACGTGTAGAGATTTAGTAGACATATCTTGTACGTCTAATAATTCATTTTGAAAACGCTGTAATGCAATTTGGGCATTATGAAGATAGCTTTCGGTTTTATCGAGGGAATCATGCTTTAAATGTGTAGCAATGAGACCTCCACCAAAAAACGTATCCCATGTCGAATAACCACTTGCTGAGTGCAAAGAAGCTGCTGCTTGTCCAAGCTTAGTAAGTGCTGCGTCTCCTGCTTCTTCAGCTTCTTTTATTTCTAGCATGAGCTGCTTAGTTAACATTTCTTCATTTGCTAATTGTTCTAATCTCTGCGCTTTTTCAGGAGCATGTAATTGGAGATAGCCTTTCTTTTTTGCATTTAATTGTGATAAGGCTGCATGCAGTTGTTGTTCATTGATTTGAGCCAACTTTACATTCACCTGCCCTAGATCTTGCGTCAAGTCCCGTTGCATATTTGTTGCTTCTTTTATTTTTAACTCTAGGATGGCTGCTTTATCAATTTTTTCTGCACGTAGCTCATCACGTTGTCCTGTCCATGTGCGGATCATATTCATAAACGAAAATCCTTCTAACTTATCGAGTCTTTTACGAATATGATTGAGTGCTGTCGAGTGATTGTATATTTCCTGTTGTGCATGGTCAATTTGCCCTTCAATTAAAAGTTTTTGTTCACTTAACCTGCTAGCATTTCTCAACTGCGCATGAAGCATTTCTTGCTCTTTTTGTAATTGTTGCCATTCCATTCATCTCAACTCCCCTTATATAGTTGTACGAATAAACGCAAAAAATGTTTCAATAATCTGTCATTTTACGACATTTTTTTCTTGTCTGCTTCACTTTTATCGCAACCAACTACCTAATCATCTACTGATAGGAGCATATGGAACAATCTTTACAGCATGTCCTTGCCAAGAAAAACCCAGTAACCAAAAGGCTACTGGGCTTGTCTATACTTATAGCGGAATATTTCCGTGTTTTTTGTCTGGACGTGTTTCGTGTTTATTGGCTAACATATCTAATCCTTGTATTAACTTGATACGTGTATCACGAGGATCGATAACATCGTCTACCATACCACGAGATGCTGCAACGTAAGGGTTTGCAAATTTTTCTTTGTATTCTTCGATTTTTGCTGCACGTGTCGCTTCTGGATCATCGGATTTTGCGATTTCACGTGCGAAGATGATGTTTGCTGCACCTGCTGCACCCATAACAGCGATCTCAGCGTTTGGCCATGAGAATACAAGGTCAGCACCAATCGATTTAGAGTTAAGCGCAACATACGCACCACCGTATGCTTTACGCAGAATCACTGTAATTTTCGGAACAGTTGCTTCTGAGTATGCATAAAGGATTTTTGCACCATGTCGGATGATACCACCATGTTCTTGTTTAACGCCCGGGAAGAAGCCAGAAACGTCTTCAAATGTAATGATTGGTACATTGTATGCATCACAAGTACGGATGAAACGAGCTGCTTTGTCTGAAGAGTCGATATCAAGACCACCAGCTAAAACTTTTGGTTGGTTACAAACAAGACCCACCGATTCACCTGCAATACGTGCAAAACCAACAACAACGTTTTTCGCAAATTCAGAGTGAACTTCCATGAATGAACCTTCGTCCACTACTTGTTCTACTACTTTACGCACATCGTATGGACGAGTTGTTTCAATCGGCACAGTATCAACGATTTCTGGACGGTAGTCCTCACCTTCTGGCTTCGCTTGACGAGGTGCTTTCTCTTTATTGTTTTGCGGTAAATAGCTTAGTAATTGTTTAATTTGATCAACAGCCGCCTCTTCAGAAGGAGCACGGAAATGAGCATTACCACTGATTGCATTATTTACTTTTGAACCACCAAGGTCTTCAGCAGAGATTTTTTCACCTGTTACCGTTTCAATAACTTTTGGTCCAGTAATGAACATTTGAGATGTTTTATCTACCATTAGGATAAAGTCTGTGATTGCGGGAGAATACACAGCACCACCTGCACATGGACCCATAATAACTGAGATTTGTGGAATTACACCAGAGTAGATTGCATTACGGTAGAAAATATGACCGTACCCATCAAGTGAAAGTACACCCTCTTGAATACGTGCGCCACCTGAATCGTTAATCCCAATAAATGGCGTACCGTTTTTCGCAGCAAGATCCATTACTGTTGCCATTTTTTTCGCGTGCATTTCACCAAGTGCTCCACCGAATACAGTGAAATCTTGAGAGAATAAGTATACTGGACGTCCGTTAATTTTACCGAAACCAGTTACGACACCGTCTCCAGGGCCTTCCATTTTGTCCATACCGAAGTCTACTGTACGATGTGTAATGAATGGGTTAATCTCGAAAAATGTACCTTCGTCTAGTAATAAGTCAATACGTTCACGAGCCGTTAACTTTCCTTTTTCGTGTTGCTTTTCGATGCGCTCATAGCCACCACCAAGTTCAATTACCGTCTTACGATCGTACAAGTCATTAATTTTGTCGAACATATCCATATAGATCACTTATCCCCTTTTCCACTTTTATCGCATAGTTCATACAACACACCAAAAGATGATTTAGGATGCATAAAAGCAACCTCTGCACCACCAGCACCTGGGCCTGGCTCATCTGATAAAAGACGCACACCTTTTTCACGAAGTTCTGCCATACGCTCACGAATTCCTGTTACACCGAATGCAACATGGTGAATACCTTCTCCACGTTTTTCAATGAATCCATGAATTGCACTTTTCTCACTCATTGGTTCTAACAACTCCATTTTCACGTTGCCAGCGTCGATGAATGCAACGCGAACCTGTTGAGATTCAACTTCTTCAACTTTCAGTAACTTTAATCCTAAAATTTCTGTATAATATGTAATGCGTTCATCAAGATTGCGCACTGCAATCCCAATATGGTCTACTTTCTCCATGGTGACATCTCCTTCTGTTATGGTACATACTCTATTTTACAGACTTTTTTGTCAAAACTCTACTACTTGAGAAATTTTTCAGATTTGCTAAACTATTTATAAGAAAAGAAGGAGCGAACGAGCATATGAGTAATAAAAAATTTCAAAAAATCGTTGTCTATGCAATGGTAGTTATCATGTTAATTTCATCTCTTGCATTCGGTTTATCAATGCTAGTCTAAAGGAATGCTAAGCGTCCACACTACTGTGGGCGCTCTTTCTTTACCTTCAGTCCTTTAAATGACTGCTTTATTTCTAAATAACGATCCATTTCTTCGATTAATTGATAGAGAGCTGCCTGTGCTAAAAATTCCTCATGATTTATAGGCAATGGTAATTGAGAGAAATCCCGTTTCACATGCTCCAATTTCTCCCTAAAATGACCTGCCGTATTACCTGAATGAACATGCTCTCCTAAGTCCTGCAAAAAATCTGCCACAATTGCAGCCTCTTGTACTATAACAGGAAGTGCCGTTATTTTTGGTAGCACTCGTTCGATTATTTCGAGCTGTTGTTCGCGCATATCAAAATATACATAATAGTCATTTTCTCGCCTCGTGAAATGATTTTCAACATCTTTAAAGGCTAATGACTTTGCACGATTCAACGTTTTGACCGCTTGAATTAATTCTTGCCCGTCCCACAATGTATCGCCTTCTCTTAAATACTCGGCAATTTCTAAAAAAATCTTACTGTAAAGCTCCTCAATTTTCACTCGATAATAATTTAATTCTTTTTGAATATCTGGCATATACATATTAATCGCAATACCTGTCCCGTAACCAATCGCCATTAAAGCCAGCTCATTATAAACGAGCGATAATGAAAAACCTCCAGCTGCATAGATATGCATAATGATAACCGCACTAGAGACAAAGCCATCTGCTACTTTTAAAGACACTATTGTTGGTATAAACAGCACAAGCATGCCTGCTAACGTTAGCGGATGATACGTAAATAATTCAAAGCTCAAAAATGCATAGAGCATGGCGATAATACTTGCAATAAAGCGTGTATAGGCAGCGTGAAGAGATTTTTTCTTAGTGGGCTGCACACATAATATCGTTAGAATACCAGCTGATGCATAAGAAGCTAATTCAAAGTACTGGGCAATGGCAATAGCCATTGCTGCCCCGGCTGCTGTTTTTAATGTACGATAGCCGATTGAAAACTTTTTCAAGTCGACTGCCTCCCATCTTGCAGCATTCATAACGAAGTTTTCTTCATTAGAAGTTCTGCTTATCTTTCTAAATTTGTCTGAATAAGACGATTATTTAGCCAATATTACAAAAATTCATAAAGGAATATGACTAAAGTGCACGAGGCACCCTAGTCATAGTCATATGAATCTTATAGTTCTTCGCAGTATTCTTCGAAGTTTGCTTGCAAGTTTGTCACAACTGACATTGGGTCATGCCCTTCGATTTCATAGCGTCCCACTTCTGCTACTACTTGTCCATCTTTTAGCAAAATAAATGATGGAGATGAAGGTAAGTGGTCCTCACCGAAGTGATAACGAGCTGCTGCCGTCGCATCTTTATCTTGACCTGCAAAGACAGTTACCAGATGGTCTGGACGTTTATCGTAATGCACACATTGTGTTGCTGCTGGACGTGCAATGCCTCCTGCACATCCACAAACTGAGTTCACCATTACTAACGTTGTCCCCGGACGAGCAAACGCCTCTTCAACAGCTTCTGGTGTGCGTAGCTGCTCATAACCTGCAGCCTCAATTTCAGCACGTGCTGTTTTTAAAATTTCTTGCATAAATAAATCGTAATCCATATTCATAAAGCGAAAGCTCCTTTCAAGTTCGCGCCACCCTCTGTTTTGACACTTTAGATTTTCTGCGCTAATACATCTCCTATCATAGCAGTTAGTGACGAATTTGTGCACCTACATGCTCATATAAAAGAACATATTATTTCTGTGACTGCTCATCGCTAAACAAACGATCCACACCTTGTGTTACCGTCAATTGTCCATTTAGAATTTGATGCTCCAAAAGTTGTACCTGGGCTTTACGATCCGCATCACCATAAAATGCATCAATTAAATGGTCAGTAATCATTGATTGAAACCATTCTTTTGTTTGATTTTGGCGCCTGATGGACCAGTAATGATTTGCTTCAACAGACTCTCTAAATTGGCCAATTGTATCCCACACTTTGTCGAGCCCTCGTTTTTCCCACGAACTAACTGGCATCGCTGTAGACATCCAACCTGGTGTTGCTGGCTGAAGGAAATGCAAAATTTGTTTGTACTCGGATACAGTCTTTTTCGCAAGACGGACATTATCGCCGTCAGCTTTATGCACAACAATGGCGTCCGCTAATTCCATAATGCCCTTTTTCATGCCTTGCAGCTCATCTCCTGCACCTGTCAACACTAACAGTAAGAAGAAGTCAACCATACCACGGACATACGTTTCACTTTGCCCAACACCAACCGTCTCAATTAAAATCACATCATAGCCTGCTGCCTCGCAGACAAGCATTGTTTCACGCGTCTTTTTATGAACACCCCCAAGGGTACCTGCAGACGGTGATGGACGAACGAACGCATTTGGCTTTTTCACAAGCTCTTCCATACGCGTCTTATCTCCTAGAATACTGCCCCCTGATAATGAGGAACTCGGGTCTATTGCTAGGACCGCTACCTTTTTCCCCATCTCACATAGCATCGTTCCGAAAGCTTCAATGAACGAACTTTTTCCTGCACCAGGTACACCCGTAATACCAATTCGGACACTGTTTCCTGTATGTGCAAGAAGCTCTTGTAATAACTCTTGCGCCTGTACTTTGTGGGCTGCATTTGAGCTTTCAATAAGCGTAATCGCTCTCGACAATTGCGTACGAGAGCCTGCACGTACTTCACGCGCAAGCTCCTGTATGTCGATTTTCTCTACTTTTTTCTTGCGGAATTTTTTCGGTACACCGTATTGCATACCGTCGTGAGATGCCTCTACGCCACCCATGACAAATAGTGCACTGTCCTGCGTCCCATTGTTTTTGTCCATTATTTAGACACTTCCTCATAACCTAAACGTTTGTAGATTTCCTCGATAATTTTGATGGCCGATACAGGAATAACTGTACCTGGGCCAAAGATTGCCACTGCGCCGGCTTCATAAAGGAATTCATAATCTTGTGCTGGAATAACGCCCCCAACGATAATGATAATGTCCTCGCGTCCTAACTTTGTCAATTCAGCAACCAGTGCTGGTACCAATGTTTTATGACCTGCTGCTAAAGAGGACACGCCAATGCAATGCACGTCATTTTCAACTGCCATTTGTGCAGTTTCCTCTGGCGTCATGAATAACGGTGAAATATCTACATCAAATCCTAGGTCAGCATAGCCTGTTGCGATAACTTTCGCGCCGCGGTCATGGCCATCTTGGCCCATTTTTGCGACTAGAATACGTGGGCGACGACCTTCATTTTCAAGGAATTCGTCTGTCATATTTTTCACTTCAGTAATTTGCTCTTCGTCAGAGAAGTTAGCAGAATATACGCCAGAGATAGAACGGATAATCGCTTTATGACGACCTGATACAACCTCAATAGCATCTGAAATTTCACCTAGCGATGCGCGTGCACGTGCTGCGTCAACAGCTACAGCTAGTAAGTTCTCTTCACCATCTTGTGCAGCTTTTGTTAGACGAGCTAAATGTTTTTGCACTTCTGCTTCATCACGAGAGGCCTTCATCGCATCTAATTGCTCAATTTGCTTTTGACGAACAAGTGTATTGTCAATGTCAAGAATATCGATAGGCTCTTCTTTGTCTAAACGATATTTATTTACACCCACAATTGTTTCTGATTTAGAGTCGATTTTTGCTTGGCGTTTTGCCGCAGCTTCTTCAACTTTCATTTTTGGAAGACCTGTTTCAATCGCTTTCGCCATGCCGCCAAGCTCTTCAATCTCTTCGATTAACGCCCACGCAGATTGTGTGATTTCATCTGTTAATTTCTCAACGTAGTATGAACCACCCCATGGATCGATTATTTTTGTCATAGCAGTTTCCTCTTGTAAGAATAGCTGTGTATTACGTGCAATACGTGCAGAGAAGTCTGTTGGTAAAGCAATGGCTTCATCAAGTGCGTTTGTATGAAGTGATTGTGTATGCCCCATTGACGACGCATTCGCTTCAATTAATGTACGTGTCACGTTATTGAATGGATCTTGTTCTGTTAAAGACCAACCCGATGTTTGTGAATGTGTACGTAATGCTAATGTTTTAGGATTTTTCGGATTGAACGTTGACATCATTTGCGCCCAAATACGACGAGCAGCACGCATTTTTGCTACTTCCATGTAATAGTTCATGCCAATTGCCCAGAAGAACGATAAGCGTGGCGCAAAGGCATCGATATCAATTCCTGCTTTTAGCCCTGTACGAACATACTCAAGACCATCTGCAAGTGTATAGGCAAGCTCGATGTCATTCGTTGCGCCAGCTTCTTGAATATGGTAACCAGAAATAGAAATCGAGTTGAATTTAGGCATGAATTTCGCTGTATATTCAAAAATGTCTGCAATAATTTTTATCGACATTGCTGGTGGGTAAATATATGTGTTACGCACCATATATTCTTTTAAAATGTCGTTTTGAATTGTGCCAGCCAGTTGCTCGGGTGTAACGCCTTGCTCTTCAGCCGCAACGATATAGAATGCTAGCACTGGTAAAACAGCACCATTCATTGTCATTGAAACTGACATTTGATCTAAAGGAATTTGGTCGAATAAGATTTTCATATCTTCCACAGAGTCAATCGCTACGCCTGCTTTACCAACGTCACCTGTTACACGCGGGTGGTCAGAATCATAGCCACGGTGGGTAGCGAGGTCGAAGGCAACGGAAAGACCTTTTTGACCCATAGCAAGATTTCGTTTATAGAACGCATTTGATTCCTCAGCAGTTGAGAAACCAGCGTATTGACGTACTGTCCAAGGACGAGCTACATACATAGTAGGGTATGGGCCACGTGTATTTGGTGCAATCCCTGCAACGTCATTTAAGTGTTTTGCATCTTTGATATCTTCTTTTGTATAAATATCTTTAATTTCAATACCTTCGTTGGTCATGAATTTTTCTTCAGACGCCTCTGGTGCTTCAACTGTTAATACTTTTCCGATTTCAACTGCACTAAAATTTGGCTTGCTCATCGTTGGACCTCCTTCATGCTAACAAACACTGAATTTAATTTTTCAATGATGTTTTGTCCTGCGAAAATAAAGCCGTTTAAGCCATTTGCTAACCAAGCTTCTTCTTCGTCTTTAAATTTACCTGCAACGTCCACAATCACATTAGCTGGTTTACCAGCTAAAATTGCTGGTACTAATTCCTTTGTATTGTCGTCATTTGCTGCAATAACAACGTATTTAGCCTCCGTTGCATGTAACCAAGCTAAAGCCTCCTCCGCTGTTGTAACAGGCTCGCTTTTTTGCGGTACTAAACCTACTGTATTTAAGAAACCAGAAACGAAATCTGCACGCGGTTTCGAACTTTTCAGTGAGCCTAAAGCTAAAATGCCTGTTTTTACATTAGCAGCAGTCATGTCAGCGCGTAATTGCTCGAAAGGTATAGCAATACGTTTAATTTCTGCAAATAGTGGATTTGTTTCAGGATCAAATACGTCTGCAGGATTCGCATAAATATTCGTACCAATTAATGATTGCTTACGAGTTTGTGCTGCTTTAATACGTGCTTGATAAGATTTTTCGAGCTCTTCTGCTAATTTACCGGATGCTGTGTATGCGTCAATGCCGCCAGCCGCTTCGATTTCTAGGAATAATGCCCAGGCTTCTTTCACAAAGTCTGCTGTCAACGATTCAATGAAGTACGAACCACCAGCAGGGTCTGTTATCTTTAATACATTTGTTTCTTCTTTTAATACTAATGATACGTTACGAGCAATACGAACAGATTGTTCTGTCGGTTTCGTTAACGCATCGTGTGGGTGAACTGTAAAGACGTCCGCACCGCCAATTAATCCAGAAAGCGCTTCATTTGCAGCACGCAGTAGGTTTACATAAACATCTAATTTAGAGAAACTACGAAGTGAAGTTTCTGCTACCGTTGGAATTTTTACATTTTTTTCTATGCCATACGCAGATGAGAACGCTTTCCAAAGTACTTTAAAAGCACGGAGTTTTGCGATTTCAGTAAAGAATTGTGTATCCACTGCAAATGAAACATAAAATTTCTTCGCGAATGCTTCAAAGCTTTCTCCTTGCTCTGCATATTTTGCCGCAGTTGCAAGCGCATACGCCAATTCCTGCACGGCATTGGCACCTTCATTGTGATAAATCACTGTGTTTGCCGAATATGTGCGTATATTAGGGAAGTCCGCAAGAACGATTGGGCTTTGAGACACGATGAAACCTTTTACAGCTTCACGTTTGTCAGCTGCAATTTTGTCGAATACTGCTAATAATGGGTCTTTTGCGCTTTTTACCGTAATTTTAAACGAATATTCTGAGAAATAAGTTGCTAATTGTGCCACTATTTCTTCAGTCCATTCAAAACTAACATGGCTATCAACTGTGACGATTTCATTACCACGAGCTAAGCTATCATCAAGTTGTGCAAAGAATGCTCCGCTTGTGTCAGCATAAACTTGCTGTGCCACACGAAAAACTTGACTATCTTGTAGGGAACGGATTGTAGCAACCTGTTTATCAAGTTCATCACCAAGTTTTGCTACTAAACTTTCTTGTGTGTAAAGAGGATCTAATGTAATACCTTCACTTGTTTTCGTTAAAAGAGACTCGAATGGTTTCCCTTTTAAAGCTTTGATTGCTGCATCTTGCCATTCTGAATAAGACGGCTTTTCAAATTCTATATTTTTCATGTTGTTTGACATGCGGACGCTTAATCAGCTTCCCCCCTTAGTAGTTTCTATTTGTTATTCTACATGACAAATTGCGACTCGAAAAGCATTAAAAAATCGGAAACCGTTATACAACAGGTTTCCGATAAGTCGTCAGTAGACTGACGTCGAGGATAAATTTGTATTTTCGAGTATTTCTTTTACTCTATTTAGGAATTTACCACAAACTAATCCATCTAAAACCCGATGGTCTAAAGATAAACATAAATTCACAATATCACGTGCTGCAAACATACCACCTGGTAAGACTACTGGTTTTTTAACAATACTTTCCACTTGCAGGATGGCTGCCTGCGGATAATTAATGATGCCCATTGACTGTACAGAACCGAAAGCACCCGTATTATTAACCGTAAATGTGCCACCTTTACTATCATCCATAGTTAGTTTTCCTGCACGAACTTTCGAAGCAAGTTCATGAATATCTCGTGCAATACCTTTAATTGATTTTTCGTCAGCGTGTTTTATAACAGGGACGAATAATGCATCATCTGTAGCAACTGCTATGGAAATATTAATATCATGCTTTTGAATGATTTTGTCATCTGCCCACATGGAATTCATCATAGGGAATTCCTTTAAGGCCTGTGCAACAGCTTTGACAAAGAAAGCAAAGTACGTAAGATTAAAGCCTTCTTTTTGTTTAAATTCTGTCTTCATGCTGTCTCGGTAAGCAACTAAATCTGTAACATCCACTTCCATCATCATCCATGCATGTGGCACTTCTTGTGCACTACGCACCATGTTATTTGCAATGGCACGGCGTATCTTTGTTACAGGAATTTCAATATCACCTGCTTGAATAGCCTGTGGTATAGCTGCTTTTTCCTGAGGTACTGAAGTTGATATTATTGGCTGAGCAACAGCAGTGGCAATTACTGGCTCAGAAGACGTTACCTCTGTCGTTGGCACATTGCCAGCCTCAATCAATTGTTGAAGGTCTTTCCTTGTGATACGTCCGCCATCACCAGTCCCTGTAACAAGCTCAAGCGCAATATCATGTTCCTGTGCAAGTCGGAGTACGGCTGGTGAGTAGCGAACTTTATCACGTTTCACTGGCTTTTCAGCAGTTATAGTTGCTGTTGTTACTTTAGGCGACTCTTGTTTTTTTTGTACACCTGCATTTAAAATCGCCGTGCTTACTGCTGATTTTTTCGCTGGAGGTGGAGGCGGTAACTCACTGTCACCCGCTATTTCAATCGAACAAACAACCGCTCCAACAGGTAAAGTTTGCCCTTCCTCTGCTAGTAGCTCTGTAATGACCCCTTCAAAGGAAGATGGGATTTCTGCATTTACTTTATCAGTTGCAACTTCTGCTAATGAATCATATTTTTTCACCTTATCGCCTGGTTGTACGAGCCATTTTTCAATCGTACCCTCTGTCACACTTTCACCAAGCTGTGGCATTGTAATATTTTGAATCGCCATCATCTATTCCTCCCATCAATTACGCCTCGGCATAATTGAGTCCGAATTTTGAATTGTGCATATGCAATGCAAAATTCGTGACATCCGCCGAAAGCTTTAACTTTTTCAGTAAGCGCCGTCCCTTACACACACTGCATAGTGAATAACTATTTAGTATTATTATCACCATCTATAGTGGTGGAAGACTGCAACTGAATGGTTAAAAAGCGGCTAGCTCCCGCATCGCTTTTTCTACTTTTTCAGGATTGATCATGAAAAACTTTTCCATTGTTGGTGCATATGGCATCGCAGGTACATCAGGTCCTGCTAATCGTTGGATTGGCGCATCAAGGTCAAACAAGCAATGCTCTGCAATAATCGCCGCAACCTCACTCATAATGCTTCCCTCTTTATTATCCTCAGTGACAAGTAATACTTTACCTGTTTTACTCGCTGCTTCAATGATTGCTTCTTTATCTAGTGGATAGACTGTACGTAAATCAAGAATATGTGCAGAAATACCATCTGCCGCTAATCTTTCTGCCGCTTGTAGAGCAAAATGAACAGCTAGCCCATACGTAATAACAGTAACATCGTCACCTTCACGCTTAACATCGGCTTTACCGATTGGGAGTGTATAGTCATCTAATGGGACCTCACCTTTTATCAGTCGATACGCACGCTTATGCTCGAAAAATAAAACAGGATCTTCGTCGCGAATTGCTGCTTTTAACAAGCCCTTGGCATCATAAGGTGTTGATGGAATGACAATCTTTAAACCTGGTGTACCTGCAAAAAGAGATTCTACTGATTGTGAATGATAGAGCGCTCCATGAATCCCACCACCAAATGGTGCACGTACTACAATTGGACAAGTCCAGTCGTTGTTCGAGCGATAACGGATTTTGGCTGCCTCCGATACGATTTGGTTAACAGCCGGCATGATGAAGTCTGCAAACTGCATTTCAGCGATTGGGCGCATGCCATACATGGCTGCACCAATGCCAACTCCTGCAATTGCACTTTCCGCAAGCGGAGTATCAAGTACACGATACTCACCAAATTGTTCGTAAAGACCAGTTGTTGCTTTGAAAACGCCGCCTTTACGACCAACGTCTTCTCCTAAAATGAAAACACGGTCATCGCGTTCCATCTCTTCCTTCATCGCTAATGTAATCGCATCAATATAAGACATTACTGCCATTACACGTCACCTCCGTCCACTGGTGCATATACGTATTTCAGTGCTTCCTCCGGCTTGGCATAAGGTGCTGCTTCCGCATAATCTGTCGCTTCATTCACCTCTGCCATGACACGGTCTTCTATTTCAGCACGAAGCGTTTCTGTCATAACACCAACATCTTGTAAGTACTTTTCAAATAATACAATAGGGTCCTTGGCCTTTCCTTCTGCAATATCTTCAGCTGTTCGATATTGACGATCATCATCATCCGAAGAGTGCGCTGTTAATCGGAAAGTCACTGTTTCTATTAAACTTGGACCACCACCACTACGTGCACGATCTGCTGCCTCTTTAATAACTTTATATACTTGCAATGGACATTTACCGTCAACAGTTACACCTGGCATGCCATAGCCAATGCCACGATCAGATACTTTAGCACAGCCTAACTGGCGCTCTACTGGTACTGAGATTGCGTATTGATTATTTTCTACCATAATAATTACTGGCAGTTTATGCACACCTGCGAAGTTCGCCCCTTCATGGAAGTCCCCTTGGTTAGACGATCCTTCACCTAAGGTAACAAAGGAAACGAAGTCCTCGTTTTGTAAACGTCCAGCAAGCGCTACCCCCACTGCATGTGGAACTTGCGTTGTAACTGGTGAGGAACCCGTCAAAATACGATTTTTCTTTTGTCCAAAATGTCCAGGCATTTGGCGACCACCTGAATTTGGATCCTCAGCCTTAGCAAAAGCGGATAACATTAACTCTTTTGGTGTCATACCAAAATGTAACACAACGCCCATATCTCGATAATAAGGTGCAATATAATCTTTCTCCTTATTCAAGGCAAAGGCTGCCCCTACTTGTGCTGCCTCCTGTCCCTGACAAGAGATAACAAATGGAATTTTTCCTGAACGATTTAACAGCCACATACGTTCATCCAGTCTTCTAGCCATTAACATTGTTTCGAACATAGCAAGTACATCTTCATTTGATAAACCCAAATCTTCATGTTTTATTTGAACATCTTGCATACGAACACCCCTCTCGTATTAAAAAAATTCTATAGCGCTTTAAATCCCCACATAAAATGCGCTTTCAGCTAATCATTTAAAAGTGAAGCGCCCGATCATCGACTGCTAACGCGGACTCCACCAACACCTCATTCAGTGATGGATGTGGATGGATAGCCTGACTAATTTCCCACGGCGTAGCGTCAAGTAACTTAGCAAGAGAAGCCTCTCCTATTAAATCTGTCACGTGCGGTCCTACCATATGAATACCCAAAATATCATTTGTCTGCTCATCAGCAACAATTTTCACAAAGCCATCCGTTTCCCCATTAACAAGTGCCTTACCGATTGCTTTAAATGGGAACTTACCGACTTTTATGGCATAGTCCTGCTCGCGTGCAGCACTTTCTGTTAAGCCAATGCTTGCAACTTCAGGATAGGAATAAACACATTTTGGTACCTTCAGTACATCAAGTGCTTCTGTTGTCCCTGTGGCAATGTGTTCAATTGCAGACAATCCTTCATGAGAAGCTACATGCGCCAATTGCAAGCCACCGATAACATCTCCTATAGCATACATATGTGATTCTTTGGTTTGATAAGTATTTCGTACTTGGATAAAGCCATTTTCAATTTCAATTTCTGTATTTTCTAAACCGATACCTTGCGTATTTGCTTCACGTCCTACACAAAGTAATAATTTATCTGCCTCAAATAATTCTTCCTTGTCATTAAGTGCAGCTGAAATGAAAACGTTATCATTTTCAATTTTAAAGGTTGCTGTATCTAACTTAGCGTTCGTCACTATGCGGACGCCTCTTTTTTCAAGTTGTTTCGTTACTTCTTTGACGATATCTGCATCTTCCGCAGGTAAAATTGATGGGCCGTATTCTATAACCGTTACATAAACGCCAAAATCACAAAGCATGGATGCCCACTCTATACCGATAACTCCGCCACCAACAATTAGTAACGACCTTGGTAAATTCTCCATTTGCAACGCATGATCAGAGTTCATAACGTAATTTCCGTCAACAGTTAGACCTGCCATACCTCTAGGTTTAGACCCCGTTGCGATAACAACATTTGTCGGTACAAGCATTTCATTTTCTTCGCCATTGTTCATTTCAACCGAAATGGTACCTGGCATTGGAGAAAAAATAGACGGACCCAAAATTCGTCCTGTTCCTTCATACACATCGATTTTGCCTTTTTTCATCAGTGTATTCACACCTTGACTTAATTGCTCAACAACGGCTTGCTTTCTGGCCTGTACCTTATCGAATTGCAATGTAACTCCTTCAATGTCTACACCAAATTCACTCGCTGTTTTATTGGCCATACGGTACACTTCGGCACTTCGAAGTAACGCTTTACTAGGGATACAACCTTTATGCAAGCATGTTCCTCCAAGTCGCTCTCGTTCAACAATGGCTGTTTTCAAGCCTAGTTGTGCTGCGCGAATTGCAGCTACATAGCCACCTGTACCACCGCCTAAGATGACAACATCATAATTTTGAGCCATTCGATATTCCCCCTTATAAAAAAAGTGCTAATGCATCCCTTACCCAAGACAAGCGCTGACCTCCTTGTGGTGATTGCTCAGTTGAAAGCGCAGCCACTGTAAGGATTTAGTACAATCGTACCCGTCAGAGAAACCAACGTGAAAGTAAGTGTTCACTTCACTTGAGAAAGGATGAAGATGAAGCTTAAGCTCAGACATCATTTAAAGCTTATATTTCTTAATCTTTATAATAGAAGAAGTCGACAAAGCGACTTCTTTTAGCTACTAGATAATTATTTATTAACGACCGTGCAAAATATTTTTTTCATTTTTTAAAAATTGACTACGTGACTTAGCTACACGAGCAATACGTTCTTCTGCTAAACGATTGGCTGCCACATAGGTTGGCACACCATCACGTTTTGAAATGGCAAAGATTCTTTCAATACTATCGTAAATACCATCCACACGTTTCATCGCACGTTCACGATTATAACCGTATAATTCATCTGCAACATTGATAACGCCACCTGCGTTAATAACATAATCAGGTGCATACACTATACCTAATTCATGTAAGTAATCTCCATGGCGTGAGTCCTGTAATTGGTTGTTTGCCGAACCAGCAATGACCTTCGCTTTTAACTGTGGAATCGTGTCGTCATTTAAAATGGCTCCAAGTGCACATGGTGAGAAAATATCAGCGTCTTGTGAGTAGATTTCCTCTGGTGCCACTGCTATTGCACCAAAGTCATTCACAACACGGTCAATGGCTGCTTGGTTAATATCTGTTACAACAAGTTTTGCACCTTCATTATGTAAATACTCGCAAAGCTTGTATGCTACATTTCCTAGCCCCTGTACAGCAATTGTACGGCCCTCTAGCATTTCCGAACCAAACGCTTCCTTTGCTGCGGCTTTCATACCACGATATACACCATAAGCAGTTACTGGCGACGGATTTCCTGATGAGCCAAATGCTGGAGAGATTCCTGTTACATAATTTGTCTCCTCATGAATTAAATCCATATCTGTCACTGTTGTACCAACATCTTCGGCCGTAATATAGCGACCGTTCAGTCCTTGAATGAATCGTCCTAATGCACGAAACATTTCTTCATTTTTATCTGTAAATGGGTCACCGATAATGACCGTTTTTCCACCGCCGAGGTTTAGACCAGCTGCTGCATTTTTATATGTCATGCCGCGTGCCAAGCGCAATGCGTCCTCAATCGCATTTTCTTCTGTTGCGTATGTCCACATACGTGCACCGCCTAGTGCTGGTCCAAGTGTTGTGTCATGGATAGCGATAATCGCTTTTAACCCTGATGCTTCATCTTGGCAAAATACCAATTGTTCATAATCATACTTTTCCATATACTTGAAGATTTCCATGAAAACTCGCCCCTTTGCTTTGAAAAGTGCATCCCCAAATGCCCATTCCAATCAAGTTATTAATAGTAATAAAACTATTTTGTAATGGATAATATTGCACCATTTAATTTTACAATACTGACAATTTCACAATTTCGCAACTATTATTACACTTTCTCTATTAAGAAAGAATTTTCTAAAAATTCAGTTCCTATCACTAGTTTTCTATAACTCACTACAGCGCTCGCAAACTATGACTGGCACATAGGCTTTCTTGACATTCCATCATCCACAGGTACAATTAAACTAGGTATGAGGAGGGATACGCATGGCTCGTTTTGCTGCATTCATTGTAATGCTTATTCCTGGTCTTATGGCTGCAGGTGGCATTAAATTTATGCGTGATACATTATTCGGTAAGCTCATCTCACCTTTCCCATTTTTATGGCTACAATTTGTTGTTGGCATCATATTCTTTGTTGTCGGCTTTGGCTTTTTCGCAGGCTTTTTACTTCACCGCGATCGAAAAAAAGGAAAAGTGGCTCCGCGCTTCCAAAAAAAATAGAAATAGCTATCCAAATAAGTCGTTTTGACTTACTGGATAGCTATTTTTATTGACGTTGTTGTATTGCGATCACCTTATCAGGGAAATCTGTAATCCAGCCAACAACAGCTGGATGTGGATTCGTCAAAAATTTTTCATTTCCATCAATCGCATAAAAACGACATGCTTTAGCGCTTGCTACACATGCCTCTAAATAGCGTGGTTTATAATACTTTTTATGCATATGCACGCTGTCAATTGCTTGGTAATCACATAATAAATCCCATTTCAATTTTTTGGTGGCGATAAGTGCTGTCTCATATTGTGGCGTATATTGTTTCACCATTTCTAATAACTCATAGTGAAACGATGAAAAATGACTGCCCTCAGGTAATGTTAGTCCTTGAAGCATACGGACAAGTGCACCTTTATTGTCAAGGATAGTCGATTTTAATTCGACATTTAGTGGGAGTTGTTGTGTATTTGCCCACGCTAAAACTGCATCAAACACTGGAATTTTATACGATGAAAATAGTCGTGCCCACGGCTTTCCAAGTTTAAACCGCTGTAGCTCATCTATCGTACATGCATTCACAAGTTTATTGATGCCAACTAGTCTTGATAATTGTGGATCATGGTACACAACTGGTACCCCTTCTTTTGACAGCTGAATATCTATTTCAATACCGTCAGCTCCAAGCTCTAGTGCTTTTTCAAAAGCTTTAAAACTATTTTCAAGTGCATAAGCCGAAGCTCCCCGATGTGCAAAAACAGGGACAAACGATTCGTTAGACATTTAATTCACCGAATTCGAGTAAAAATTTACCATTTGTCACTTTAGTCAATAGTGATGATTTTTTGCCGATTTGAATATACGTACCTGGATGCGCTTCCTTTTTCACGATAATTTCTTCTTTTCCGGCATGGCGCATTTCATCCATCATTAACTTAATTTCACGATCTACCGTCACTGCCTCGGCCTTCATTTTTGACAAACTCTGCTTGGTTTGCTCAAAAGTAGCAATTTGTTGTGTAGTCATTTGATTGAGAAGTGGTAATAAGCTCTTAAGCTTCGCTTCATGATCAGCGATTTCCGATTGCAGTTGTTTAAGCATTGTTGCTTTTTCCTGCATCAATGAATAGCTCTCCTGTTTATTGACACTTTCAATGATTAAATCTGTTCGACGCTCTAAACGATTTCCAGAAATAGCGGTAACAATAGAACTTTTTGCAACAGCTTGACCACCAATAATTTTACCCTTGCGTTCATCTACAAAAATAGAATGTGCCGAAAGTTGCGAGCCAAGTGAATAAAAGCCTATATGGATACTGTCAGCTGCTACTAAATTGGCTTCATTTACATGTTTTACGAAAATGTTGCCGCCCGCTTCCACAAGCGTAGAGCCAAGGCCAAAAATACCACCCCGAATATACACATCACCCTCAATGGATTTGATGAGTTTCGCTCCACTTACGCCTTCTGCTCCTTCAATCGAAATATCGCCTGTCGCAATCACTGTATAACCAGAAGTAACAGTCCCTTTAATGCTTAAAGACCCATTAAATTCTAAGTTGCCCGTTCCAACTCCAACATCTCCATTTATTGGTAAATGACGGTTAACGCCTATCATACCTTTGACATCATCTAAAACACCAGCTATTTTTGACCGGATGACAGTTTTGCCATCTTCCTCTACTTCATAGGCTGATTTTTTGTCATAACGAATAGGGAAATCACGTCCTGGCGCCGCAGCTAAAATGTCACCGCATACATTTTGACCTGGTTGACCTAATGTTGCAGGAATTTTTTCACCAAGCCACGATCCCTCTGAGATTTCTGATATAAAATTCATATCATAGTAATCAGCTTTTCCGTCTTCACGAATAACGGGTTTTCTCTCTGGTTTTGGTAAATATGTAATTTGCGCATCTGTTCCTGCTACCGGTGATGTTCCTTGAGCAATTAAAAATGCTTTCCCTGGTTCAATTTTAGTAATATCAAAATCTAAAATTCCATGTGTAATACCTTCGTTTGCTAGTGTTTCAACTATTTGTTGAGTTAACTTATCTTTATTCTTATGAATGTAGTCTGTTGTTTCATATATAAATATAGAGGCAGACATTTTATCTCGTGCAATTTCAGCTTCTACATTTGGAAGCCAACGTCCAATTTCAACAGGACTTGTACCTTCTGTCGCTAATACAGTTTTCAATGTAGAAAAATTAGACAGTTTTAATCGTGGATGACTACGTAAGATGCCGTCAAATTCTTTTAATGGAAAACCAGCACTATATGTAAGCATAAATACCTTTCCGTTTTCTTCCGATATTTCGAAGTTATCATTCCGAACTAGGATCACGTTACCTCCTCCTTCCCTCTATCTGTAAGTATATACAATCTATTTACATTTGTTTAGAGACAATTGTCACTACTCACAAAGAAAATACCCCTACTTTATCAGTAATGTTACGATAGAATCCAAGCATTTTCATCGGCAATAATAGCCTATTTATACTATACAAAAACATAATTTACGTCATTAAAAGGTTGGTACTGCCATAATTGTACAAAATTTCTGTAAAATAAAGTCAGTCTATATTTTATCTTTTTCTACACTTAACTACTAGGGATGTCTTCCTCACTATTTTTTATTTACTTAGTATTGGGTCTTGTCTCCTAAATTGCAAAAAAATACGCCTCTCAAACAGTCAGCGCAAACTGTCTAAAAAGGCGTTATAAATTTCGCTATATCAGCGTTATCTAAAATAGATTTACCTAGTTATTCTCCGCTAAGCTATCGTACATAAACCCCAGTCTTACCTATGTTAGCTCGCCATCATATCGATGCGAATCTTGTCCGCAATCATAGCGATGAATTCGCTATTTGTCGGCTTGGACTTTAAGTGATGCACCGTATAACCGAACATCGACGAAATAGACTCATAATTGCCACGATTCCAGGCAACTTCAATGGCATGACGAATGGCACGTTCTACACGTGACGGCGTTGTATTGAATTTTTTCGCGATTTCTGGATATAGAATTTTCGTCACAGAACCTAATAACTCGATATCTTCATACACCATTTGAATCGCCTCACGTAAATAAGAGTAACCTTTAATATGGGCTGGAACACCGATTTCTTTAATAATGGCTGTAATCGTACTGTCTAATTGATGCTGATTTAATTTCTGAGGAGCTGTTTGTTGTAAAACACTTGTCTTTTTCGGTAATGCAGCCTTTTGACCTGCACAATGCAAGATCTTCTGAACCAACTGATCGAACTCAAATGGCTTTAACATAAAGTATGAAGCCCCTAAATCTACTGCTTGTTTCATAACATCCTCTTGTCCAAATGCAGTTAACATAATGACTTGTATAGAAGACATACGTTCATTTTGATACATGGCCTCTAATACCGCTAACCCATCAAGATGTGGCATGATAATATCTAGCAATAAAATATCTGGTGTAAACTCTTCAAGCATTTGAAGACAAATTTTACCATTTGAAGCAGTTGCAATTATTTCAATCTCCGGATGTCCTTGAAAATACTGTTCCATTGTTTTTAATAACTCACGATTATCATCTGCTATCGCCACTTTTACTTTTGTCATTTCAATTCCTCCTTCTGGACTTCACTTTGAATTATCAAAGCGTTAAACCTTTTTCCCCTTTATGCCTTTTTGACACACTGTGGAATTTTCGACATTTTTGTGTTAAAAACCTTTTCTATTTCCAAAAATGAGTATGTAGTCCGATACTTTCTTTTTATATCGACAATTTACGATATTTCCCAGTGAAATATCGTGCGCTCATAAGGTTTATTTTAGTTAAAAATTACATATAAAACTACACTTTTTTTTAAGTATCGATAAATCCCTCTTATTTTGGTATGAAATACTTGGTGAATGAGATAATATATTGCATAAACTTTAGAGAACGGAGCTACCAAAGGCAGCCCCGTTATTTATTCATGTGATTTATTTAACATTTCTGCAACTGTAATTGCTGCCCCTTTTTTAGGTTCCTCCACAAACATATGTGTGACTGCACCTACAAAACGACCGTCTTGAATGATAGGGCTACCACTCATACCCTGCAGGATGCCACCTGTTTTCTCGATAAGCTTTTGGTCAGACACGACAAACTCAAGTCGTCCATTTTCAACTTTTGTGATATCTATTGAAAATGTTTCCACCTTACTGCCCTCAATCGCCGTATAGATTTGAGCTTTACCTGTTTTTATATCTTTTTCATGCATAATTTCAATTGCTTTTGGCAACCTTTGTTGATAACTGTCTTCCCAACGTCCAAAAATACCATAAACTGTATTTTTATCAATACTACCTAGTCGTTCTTGGTGTTTTTCAATGGAAGAAATTTTGTAGCCTGGTTGCCCAGGTGTGCTTTTACGGATTTGTTGGATGGAAGCTAAAAAAATGGAACCAGCTCGAAAGACAGGGGCTTCTTGTAAGG
The DNA here is from genome assembly GCF_049058285.1 of Lysinibacillus sp. UGB7. Lineage (NCBI taxonomy): Bacteria > Bacillati > Bacillota > Bacilli > Caryophanales > Bacillaceae > Lysinibacillus > Lysinibacillus sp. UGB7. The sequence goes on along the minus strand of NZ_JBMGUV010000008.1, from coordinate 65,921 downwards.
TTGAGTCAACAATTTGATGGCCTAATGCACCGTAATTTTTTGTCTCTGGATCAATGTATGTCAATGTCCCTACTCCATCTGTTTCATCTTTCAAAAAAGAAATAACATGTTCTGCTTCTTTGTCCTTTAATTCAACTGTTACTTGTTTTCCTTCACTTTTCATCGTCCATGTCTGTTGACCCTGTTGTGCAATAGCTTGTTTGGCATCATCAAGTGTTTTTACAGTGGTATCATTTATTTTTTCAATGACTGCACCACCCTTCATCCATTGATTGGAAGCTAACAACACATCATGAGCAACAAATACATGAGATAACTGAAGTTGAATCCCAATTGCTTCGCCCATCGGAATAAGCTTTTTGGCCGCAAAAGCTTGAATGGGCAAACATAAGAACACGATGAGCATAGGCAAAATGACAAATTGACGCCAACGACGATTCATACGACACCTCCTTTTCATTTTAGTCTTGTTACTATGTGTTTTTGTATCATTCTTATAAGCGGTAAATATTTGCGCAAAATGCAAAAAACCCAGAAACAGTTGAAATTGTTTCTGGATATTTTTAAAATAATGTTAACGCATGCGTTTTTTTCGCTCATTGGCCATGTTTAAAAGCTCTGTTGCGTGCTGTAAAGTTAAGTCTGTAATTTCAGCACCTGACATCATTCTACTTACTTCTTCAATGCGCGCATGTGTATCTATTTCAGCCAATGACGTAAACGTACGGTCATGCTCGACTTCTTTTTTTATAAAATAATGATGATCTGCCATTGCAGCCACTTGTGGTAAATGTGAAATACATAACACTTGAGAATTAATAGAAATTGCGGCAATTTTTTCAGCAATTGCTTGTGCCACTCGACCACTCACACCTGTATCAACCTCATCAAAAATAATGGATGTTACACCATTCGATGAAGAGAAAATGGTCTTTAACGCTAACATCATACGCGATAATTCACCGCCAGAAGCAATTTTCGGTAAAGATTTCGGTGGTTCTCCGACATTCGTTGAAATATAGAATATGACCTGATCTTTACCATTTGCATCGAAATAAGGCAAAGCATCAAAATTCACGATAAACTTTGCTTTTTCCATATGTAATTCCCGCAACTCAGCCATAATAGCTTCACTTAATTCATGAGCAGCTACTTTCCGGACATTAGATAGTTCTGTTGCTAATTCATTCAAAATTTCTTCCATTTCAAGAACTTTACGTTCTTTCACTTGTAAAATTTCGTCACGATTTAATAACTCGTTCAGCTCTGTTTTAATTTTTTCATAATAGGTTAAAATATCTTCAACCGTTGCTCCATATTTACGCTTCATGTTTTGTAAAAGAGCAAGTCGTTGCTCGACTTCGTTTAGTCGGGCTGGATCAAATTCGAGTTCGTCTAGTACATTTTTCACCTGATAGGCTGCATCCTGCAAAGCATAAAACGCTGTTGTGACAGCTTCTGAAGCATCTTTAAATTGTTCATCAATGGTAGCAGCATCCTCTAAAGCTCCCATGGCACTACCAATCCAGTCCAAGCCTTTCGTTTCTCCTTGGATTGCTTCATAAGCTGCACTAGATCGTTCAAAAATTTTATTGAAGTTCATCAGACGGCGACGTTCATCGAGCAGCTCGTCTTCCTCACCTAGTTTTAAATTTGCGTCTTCTAATTCTTTCATTTGAAACTGGTACAAATCAATGCGTTGCGCCATTATCTGCTCATCTATAGAAATCGATGCCAATTCTTTCTTCAACGCTCGATATTCTTCATATTGCTTACCGTATATATCTTGAATGGGTGTAAGCTGTTCCTCAGCAAATTGGTCAAGTAAATGAATATGTTGTTTTTCATCCATTAATTCTTGGTTTTCATGCTGGCCATGAATGTCAATCAGACTAGCCCCGATATCCCGTAATACGGATAATGGAACAAGTTTGCCATTCACACGACAGATACTTTTACCAGTGTCATTCAAATCACGACGCAATATGATGGTATCTTCTTCTATTTCTATACCGGCATCCTCTAATTTTTTGTAAACAAGGTGTACAGGACTTGGAATTTGGAATAATCCACCTAACTCTGCTTTTTTAGCGCCATGGCGAATAAATTCTGAATTTCCTCTACCACCAGCAAGTAAATGCACGGCATCAATAATAATCGATTTCCCTGCTCCTGTTTCTCCCGTTAACACCGTTAAACCATCTGAAAAGCTAACTGTTAAATCCTCAATGATGGCAAAGTTTCGAATACTAAGCTCTCTTAACACAAAATGTCACCTCTGTATCAAATTCTCCCTGTTATTTTTCCCGTTACTAACTGGTGCAAATACTAAGTCTTTCACATCAAAATACAGACTATGAAAAGTTATGCCCCTATTAGTTCAACTAAAAATCAGGGAACCAACGATTAAAGTTTCACTTTATAACATTTCTAACAAGCGATTTTTTGTATTTTCACGCTCATTTTCGTCGCGACAAATGATTAAAATTGTATCGTCCCCAGAAATAGTTCCTAAAATTTCTGGCCAATCTAAATGGTCAAGAAGCGACGCGATGGCATTCGCATTTCCTGGAAGTGCCTTCATGACTAAAAAATGCGAAGCACCATCAATACTAATAAAAGCATCTGCTAATGCACGGTGTAATTTTTGTACAGGATTGAATCGTTGGTCTGCGGGTAAGCTATATTTGTAACGTCCATCTTGCAATGGTACCTTGACAAGGTGCAATTCTTTAATATCTCGTGAGACTGTTGCTTGCGTCACATTATAGCCTGCATCCTTTAAAAAATCGACTAAATCATCTTGAGTTTCAATTTCATGATTTGCAATAATATCCCTAATTCGTATATGTCTTTGACTTTTATTCATATCCGTCACCTCTTATAAATAGTTAAGTATTTGTATATTTACACTACCATCTTGAACATAAAAGCACAAGAAAAAACACGGCTCTACTAGCGAGCACGTGTTATTTTAGTGCACTATGCGCTTCTTCAACGAGTGCATTAAAAGTTGTATATGCAGGAATTTTTTCCGCATCTACTGGATTCACTAAATGGAATAAAAATTCAATATTACCTTCGCCACCTGTAATTGGCGAAAAAGATGCATCCTTGACAATAAATCCAACTTGTGTGGCCATTTTTGCAGTCTTTTCTAAGACATCAAGGTGTACCTTTTTATCACGAACAATGCCCTTTTTACCTACATTTTCTTTTCCGGCTTCAAACTGTGGCTTTACTAAAGCCATGACATCCCCACCAGGCATTAATACTGTTTTTAAAACTGGTAAAATTAAAGATAATGAAATAAAGCTGACATCTATTGTGGCAAAGTCAGGCAATCCCTTTGTTAAATCAGCCGCCGTCGTATAGCGAAAATTTGTTTTTTCCATAACGGTTACACGTTCATCGGATCGTATTTTCCATGCAAGCTGATTTGAACCTACATCTAATGCATAACAATGTCTTGCACCATTTTGTAGGGCACAATCTGTAAAGCCACCTGTAGAGGAGCCGATGTCCAACATCAGCTTACCTTCTACAGACATATCAAAAATTTGTAGTGCTTTTTCCAGTTTCAAGCCTCCACGGCTCACATACTTTAAATCTGAACCTTTTACTTGTAGTGGTGCATCGATAACAATTTTTTCTCCGGCCTTATCAATGCGAATTTCATTTGAAAAGACAAGCCCAGCCATAATAGAGCGTTTCGCCTTTTCTCGTGTTTCACACAGTCCACGCTCTACAAGTAAAATATCTACACGTTCTTTCGGTTGTTTTGTCATTATTTGTTTAAACCTACTTGCTGTTTTTGTTGTAGTAACACATGCATTCGTGCTACTGTATCTTCTGCTGTCATATGGATTTCTGCAAGCAATTGGTCTACATTGCCATGCTCGATAAATTGGTCTGGGATACCCATGCGATCGATAAGTGCATTTAAATAGCCGTGGTCATGAGCAAATTCGAGCACACCGCTACCAAAACCGCCTTGTAATATCGCCTCTTCAATCGTTAGTACTGGCATATGATTCGTTAAAATACGATGTAGCATATCTTCATCCATCGGTTTAATGAATCGTGCATTGACCACTTCTACGTCGATACCTTGTTGTGCTAAAAGATTTGCAGCTTCCATAGCCATTGGAATTGTCGTTCCAAATGTTAAAATAGCAGCGTCTTTTCCTGCTCGCAATACTTCCCAGCTACCAATCGGCAAACTCATTAGTTCATCATCCATCGGTACCCCTAAACCATTGCCTCGCGGATAGCGAAGCGCAATCGGTCCACCATCATAATCGATCGCTGTTTTCACCATATGCTGTCCTTCATTTTCATCCTTAGGCATCATAATGGTCATATTTGGCAAATGACGAAGGAATGCAATGTCAAATACACCTTGGTGTGTTTCACCATCTGCTCCAACTAAACCGGCACGGTCAATACCAATAAAGACATTTAAATTTGGCCGTGCAATATCATGAAGGACCTGATCGTAAGCACGTTGTAAAAACGTTGAGTAAATAGCTAGAAATGGCTTCATTTTCTGTGTCGCAAGACCTGCCGCCATCGTTGCAGCATGCTGCTCAGCTATCCCAACATCAAAGAAACGTTTAGGAAAATCTTGTTGAATTCCTTGTAATTTTGAGCCCACTGGCATTGCAGGAGTAATTGTGACAATACGCTCATCTTCATGTGAAATTTTGCGAACTGTCTCAGCGATTAAACTGCTCCAAGCAGGACCTTTTGTTTCTGATTTCACAAATGCGCCAGTCTCCATTTTATAAGGACCTGTCCCATGCCAATTACCAATTGTATCATCTTCAGCAGGTTTGTAACCTTTACCCTTTTTCGTAATAACATGAACAAGGACAGGGCCATTTACCTTTTTAGCATACGATAACGTCGTTTCAAGTGCGTCAAAATCATGTCCATCGATTGGTCCTAAATATTTAAAGCCCAATTCTTCAAAGAAAACACCTGATACAACCATATATTTCAAACTATCTTTTAAACGTTCTGCTGTTGATGCAAGTTTACCACCAAGAACAGGTATTTTATTTATTAATGATTCTAATTCTTCTTTGGCTTTGGAATATTCCTTGGCCGTGCGCAGACGACCGAGTACACTATGCAAGGCACCAACGTTCGGTGCAATCGACATTTCATTATCATTTAAAATGACAATCATATTTGTTTTCGCATGGCCAATATGATTTAACGCCTCTAGCGCCATACCGCCTGTTAAGGCCCCGTCCCCGATAATAGGGACCACAAAGTTTTTTTCGTTTTTAATATCACGTGCTGCTGCCATACCCATAGCTGCTGACAAAGAAGTCGAGCTATGACCTGTTTCCCATTCATCATGTTCACTCTCCACAAGCTTTGGAAATCCACAAAGCCCTTTGAACTGACGTAATGTATCAAATTGACTCGCGCGACCTGTCAAAATTTTATGCACGTAAGCTTGGTGGCCAACATCCCATAAAAACTTATCTTTTGGACTGTCAAACATTTTATGAAGCATAATTGTGAGCTCCACAACGCCTAGGTTTGGTCCGATATGACCACCTGTGACAGAACATTTTTCGATTAAGAAGGTACGAATTTCTTTTGCAAGCTGTTCGAGCTCCTTCTTATTTAAGTTTTTTAAAAAGGATGGACTAGAGATCTTGTTTAAATCCACCTTTTTCACACACCTTTTCAATAAATTATTCACCGCATTCGTGTTTCCACCATTATAACAGTGTTATCATTATGCTAAAAGTACGAACACTTTATTGTTTACACATTGGCAAACGTCCTCACCTATTCTAGCATAATTGTTCCCTTTAACGCCTTGTTTTTCTCTTAGTTTTTACGATGAACAATATATGATGCAAACTCTTGTAGTAAGCTACCATTTACTTGTAATTTGCTTAGTGCTGTAATAGCAAGCTGATAATGCTCGTCAAGTTTTTCTTTTGCTCCATTTAACGTTAACAATGCCGGATAAGTGCTTTTATCGCTCGCTACATCTTTACCTGCTGTTTTTCCTAGTTCCTCTGTAGTTCCCTCAATATCTAAAATATCGTCTTGGATTTGGAAAGCAAGGCCTATATGATGTGCGTATTCCTTTAAAACTGCACGTTCTTCTTGAGATACATCAGCTAATACTGCGCCTGATTCTATGCTAAAGCGTAATAATGCACCTGTTTTATTGATATGAACATGCTCAAGCTCAGTTAGGCTTAACTGACGTTTCTCACCTTCCATATCCAGCACTTGACCACCAACCATGCCTTCTGCGCCAGCTGCCACACTTAAGAGATTTACTAATTCAATTCGTTTCTCCGCAGATACATTCATGCGCGCCAAAATGCCGAAAGCTAATGTATTTAATGCATCTCCCGCAAGTGTTGCTAGCGCCTCACCAAATACCTTATGATTCGTCGGCTTACCACGACGGAAATCATCATTATCCATACTTGGTAGGTCATCATGGATTAATGAATACGTATGAATCATTTCAATAACCGCACCTACAGTGAGCCCATCCTTTTTGTCTTTAGCAAACAGTTCTAATACCGCTAATACGAAAAGCGGACGAATGCGCTTGCCTCCTGCTTTTAAAGAATAGAGCATCGATTCCTTTAAATCGGCCGGTGCGTCAATTTTTTCAACAAGTGCGAACATTTCAGCTTCTACTTGTGGTGTATTGCTTTCAATAAAATGTTTTAATTGCTCGTTCATTGATTAGTTCTCTCCCTTTAGCGGATCAAATGCTGTTGTTTCACCTGTCTCTTGGACAATCGAGATTAACTGTTGTTCTGCATGTTGAAGCTTACCATGGCAAAATTGTGATAGTTCCATGCCTTGCTTATATAAATCAATCGCATTTTCTAATGGTACGTCGCCTTGCTCTAACTGACGGACAATTTCTTCAAGTGCCGTCATTGCTTCTGCGAATGTTTGTTGGTTCTTCGCCATGTCTATTCCCCCTCATTATTTGGCAAGACATTTGTCACTTCAGCAATAACTTTCCCATCATGGAAGGAAAGTACTAGCTGATCTTTTGGCTTTAAGTTAGCGGATGATTTTAACATTTTTTCATCTTTGTAAGCAACCGTAAAGCCCCTTGTTAAAATAGCAAGTGGATTTAATGCTTCAAGCGTTCGCACAGATGCCTCAAATTGTTGCTTTTGCTTCGTTACAAAATGTGTTGCTGAACGTGTTAGCTGATGGATGCGTGCTTCCAGCTCTTTTTGATGGAATGCTAATGCTTTTTTCGGTGATTGTTGCTCCACAGCACTGTGCAATTTTTGAAGTTGTGCTGCTTTTTTCATTAAATCTACCTGCATTGCTTTCTGCAACCCCGACTCAATTTGTGCGAGTCTCTCCGTAAATGGTCGATATAATCTCTCCGGCATCGACAGTGGATAAGACTGTTGGAGCTTATTTAGACGTTGTCGCTCTGCCATAAGTTGCGCTCTTACTATTTGATGAAGTTGCGACTTTTGTGCGAGTACACGCTGGAATAGTTCCTGCTGATCTGGCACGGCCATTTCTGCTGCTGCAGTTGGTGTGGGTGCCCGCAAATCTGCGACATAATCAGCTATAGTCGTATCGGTTTCATGACCAACCGCACTAATGATGGGGATACGGCTTTCGAAGATTGCACGTGCAACCACTTCCTCATTAAATGCCCATAAATCCTCAATGGACCCTCCACCACGACCAACAAGTAATACGTCACAACTTGCATCACGATTAGCACGTTCAATACTTTGTACAATGCTTGGTGCTGCTTGCACCCCCTGCACAAGTGTTGGATAAATTAAAATTTCAGCAAGCGGATATCGCCGTTTTAGTGTTGTGCAAATATCGCGAATCGCCGCTCCCGTGGTTGACGTTAAGATACCAATTTTTTCCGGGAACTTCGGTAACGACTGTTTCCATTCAGCTTTAAAAAGTCCTTCCTTTTGTAACTGTTCCTTCAGTTGGTTAAAGGCAACGAACAAGCTGCCGATGCCATCCGGCTGCATTTCCTGCACATATAATTGATATGTACCATAACCTTCGTAAACGTTTACATCTCCTCGGATAAATACCTGCATACCATCCGTTGGCTCGAATGCTAGTTTCGATGCGGCTGCTTTAAACATCGTTGCCGCTATCCGTGCACCGTCATCCTTTAACGTAAAGTAAATATGCCCTGATTGATGTACCTTGACATTTGATAGCTCTCCCTTGACATAAACCTCACGTAAATGCGGGTCAGCATCAAATTTTCGTTTAATATATTTTGTTAACGCTTTTACAGTTAAATAAGAAGCTGATGACATTTTGATTCGGCTCCTTTACTAAAATCAAGTTTTTCACAAAACTACACTTATCATAACATTTTTTATTGTGCCTGACCTGTAAAAATGCAGTTTCGCAAGAAAAATGGCCCATGTTAAAAGCACGAACTAATGCATTTGCTTGAAATCTACCAGCAAACGGAAAAGACCACATAACGACAGTATCGTCATGCGGAGAATGTTTTAATAAAAAATGAACAATAATGTACCGACAATAAAACAATAATAGGTAAAGTAGCTAAGCTTACCACTTTTCATAATGCCCATAAACCATCGCATTGCAAAATATGTCATAAATAATGTAGCAATAAAAGTTGCTGCATACGGCATTGCTAATGCACTCTTATTTGGCTCATCTAAAAAATCTGTAATCCCGAGTACGACGCCACCAAGACTAACTGGAATATAAAGCATGAACGAGAAGCGTAATGCGGTGTCCTGCCTCATGCCAACTGCAATGGCCGAAATAATAGTTGCACCTGAACGACTAATGCCAGGCGTTAATGCTACTGCTTGACCAAGGCCTACTATTATTGCATCTTTCGCACGCAAATCAGCATCCTTCTTCGTCCCGCGCATATTACGAATTAACCAAAGTGCAATGCCGGTTACAAATAACATCATAGCAATTGTCGTCATGCTTATATTATCTGCAATGACATCGCTTAGTAAAACACCTAATATCCCGGCTGGAATGGAACCTATCAAAATGTATAATGCAAAACGAAAATCCACTTTATAGCGTCTTTCACGCGTTTTGATATAAAGGAAAAAATGTGTTATGAGTCGTACTATATCTTCCCGATAAATAAACACAATGGCCAACAATGAAGCCGTATTCGTTAGGATGGCGAATGTAAAGCCTTGTTCACCCAAACCAAGTAATTCACTAGCAATCATGACATGACCACTCGATGATACCGGAATAGGCTCTGTAAACCCTTGCACAAGTCCAATAAAAATATGCTTCAAAATAAGTATTATATCGAAGTTCTCCATTAATACCCTCCATAATTAGTATGTATAATGCAAACTTTAGTTAAGACGTTGGGATTATCTGAAAGGTTCGCACAAAAAAGAGCATATCTCAATCTATGAGATATGCCCAGACTATAGACAAACTCAAAAAATCTTTTTTCTTTGAAAATAGAAGTATCTATACGAACCCATTGATTTGCGCTACGTCGAACGCTTTTCGCAGGCAGGGCTTCAGTCTCCTCGTCGCTACGCTCCTGCGGGGCCTTCAACTCATGCTATTCTTTGCAGAAGTCGCCGCCTATGCTCCAATCAACTAGTGTATCCTATTCAACGACAACGAAAAAAGGTAGAAGACTGTACAAATCCCATCCGTTTTAATGCGCAAGTTGTCCGTTATTGGCTCAGTGTACGACGAGTAAGGATCATCGAAAAATCATTGAATATCACTATTTGGGCGCATCATGTGGAAGAAGCCAATCATTTATATCATCAAAGTGACATGAAACAAATTATGCACGTCAAAAAGAAAAGATTGAACGTTTATCTGCGGATGCGAAAGAAAAGCATGGTATGCGTTGGACAACCTTACGAAGGATTAAAAAATTGTTCATGCAGGTAATACTACTTACTTTTGAAGAAGCTAGCTAATTGGACATGGCAAAGTTCAAAAATGGCAGAAAATAGTTACTTGTAGCGTACTACTGTCGTTAATAGGGGCTATTTGGTACGAATATGTCTGATAAAATGTCAAAAGGTATTCGGAATATGATCATTCCGAACACCTTTTTTCGTCAATTTGAGCAATCTCAATCTATAAGTTATGCTCTTTAAATAGTATCTTTTTCAATTAGAGATTGCTTGAATCAATGTCATAATTCACTATCAAATCAATAAAAGCGCATACTATTAAGGAGAATAAAGTAATTGTTCATATCACATTTATATTCCGCAACAGGGGACGCTCTTCGCGGGCAAGCACCGAGCCGCTTCGGGGCAACAGGGACTTTTATGTGCGAAAGCGAAGCGTCAGCAACAGGATGTTGGTCACGAAAGCGAATGCGTTGACACAGGACGTGACGCTTTTAGCCTTCATTCCCATAAAAGCTCAGCCCAGGGTCTCGGTTCGCTTACTTTTCCCGCTGAAGTTGCCGCCTTACGCTCCTACCAAAATGTTCGTGTATCTTTAAGACAAACTATTTATGAAAGTAATTTGCTTATGAATCTTTTTAGGTTTAACTTACTAAAAATCGATACGTAATGTAGAATCTTTACTCATTATTGCACTTTATTGGCAAGCGTATTTTCTGCTGCTTGCACTGTGTTGAAAAGTAACATTGTGATCGTCATTGGCCCAACTCCACCTGGTACTGGTGTCATATGAGACGCAACACCATCGACATCTGAAAAGTTTACGTCGCCACACAGCTTGTTATTTTCATCGCGGTTAATACCGACATCAATAACAACTGCGCCTGCTTTAACATGCTCCTTCGTAATGAAGTTAGCACGTCCAACTGCTGCAATTAAAATATCCGCTTGTTTAGTGAATGAAGGTAAATCAGGTGTTTTTGAATGCGTGTATGTCACGGTTGCATCCTTTTGCAAAAGAAGTTGTCCCATAGGTTTCCCTACGATATGACTTCGACCAACAATGACCGCATGCTTTCCTGCAATTTCAATTCCTGAATATTCAAGAAGCTTCATAACACCAAACGGCGTACACGGTAAAAAAGTTTCTTGGCCAAGCATCATTTTTCCAACACTTATTGGTGAGAAGCCATCGACGTCCTTTTCAACGGCGATTGTAGCAATAACAGTATCCTCATCAATATGTTTTGGGAGTGGTAATTGAACTAAAATACCGTGAATGTCTTCACGTCCATTTAATAATTCGATTTGTTTTAGTAATTCTTCTTGCGTAGTTTCTTCTGGTAATTTTACTAGCTCTGAAAACATACCAATGGCTTCACAAGATTTTTGTTTGTTTCTTACATATGTAGCAGAAGCTTGGTTGTCCCCAACTAATACAACCGCCAAGCCTGGTGTTAATCCTTGCTCTTTTAAGCGAGCTACACGCTCTGCTACAGAATTACGAATTTCTTGACCAATTTCTTTACCATTAATTATTGCACTTGACATAAACCTATGTTACTCCTTCCAATACAACACGTTTTTATTGTTCTGTAAATTTAGAAAGTACGCCATTGACAAATTTCGACGATCCATCGTCGCCAAATGTTTTGCATAACTCGATTGCTTCGTTAAGTACTACTCTTTTTGGTGTTTCTGGCATGTATAAAAGTTCGTATACAGCTAGACGTAACACGGTTCTTTCAATTTTCGGTAGACGGGCAATTGACCACTTTTCTAGATGCTGCGCAAGGGCCGCATCAATTTCCTCCAAATTTTCAGCTGTTCCATTTGCAATCTTTTCGTAGAAAGCATTTGTTGGTTGACCTTTAATATGTCCCATTGCTTCTTCGACTGTTAGATCGGTATTGTCTAGCTGAAACAAAACTTGCAACGCTTTTTCGCGTGCTTCATGTCGTTTCATGTAAAGCTCTCCTTCTTAAGTGGCATTAAGGTTTATAATAGCATAAATTCATGTGAGAAACATGATTTCAAGCAAGTTTTCAATAATCTGAAACCTTTTTCAAGCAACTTTCTGCTTATTTTAACTTTCTTTTGCAAATAAAGTTATGCGCGAAAGCAAATCGACAACCGCAAATGGTTTTATGCATAAAAATTAAGCGCTAGTCGCAACTGGTTTTATGCACGAAAGCGGAGCGACAGCCAGCAATGTCACCTTTTGTAAAAATGATGGTGCTAGCTATATTTTTTAAAAATAGTTTGAATGATATAATGAGAACAATTCATTTCCACTTTAGAGGTGTAAATGGACATCTGAAGTAATGAATTCCAAATTCCAAATTCCTTTTGCTATTGCTAGGAGGCTATCTATGAAAGAACATTATTATACAATCGGTGAGGTGGCAAAGTTGTCAAATCTTTCTGTGCAGACACTTCGCTACTACGATCAAATTGATTTATTTAAACCAGCTTATACTGATACCTCTAGTAATTATCGTTATTATAAAGATGATCAGATTTTTTACTTAGATATAATTAAATCACTGAAGTATATCGGTACGTCGCTTGAAGATATAAAAAAAGCACTCATGCTGACACCTGCAGAACTACTCATTTTTTTAGAACAAAAAGAACAACGACTTGAAGAAAAAATCTCCCGATTAAACGAAGTAAAATACACCCTACTGAAAACTAAAAAACAAATGCAAGAACAAATTGATATTCCGGTCTTTGGTGAAGTATATACGCAGTTAGAAGAAGAAATGGCCATTTTACAAGTTACCACAACCGAACTAACACCGACATCCAGCACAAATTCGTACTATGGTACATTGACCAAAATCATCGAAAATGAAGGCAGTGTATTAAATAGTCGTTACGGTTGCATCTACCCACTTGCAAAGTACGCAGATGTAAATGATATTATGTACGATGCCATATTTACACCGCTACTAACCGAGCGTACCTTTTCTAAACTTTCAACCGATGTCAAACAAACGATTGTACCCGCAGGCATATATGTATGCATTGCCTTTATCTATCACCCTGAAACATATTTTTCTTTTTATGAAAAACTTAAGAATTATGTAGAGTCGCAAAAAAAAGCATTCGAAACCACTGTATATGAACTATATATGCCGGCTACATTAATAGCAGAGCAAGAAAAAAAGTTTATTGTTGAGTTGAAAATTAGGCAAAAATCCCTCAATTAATGTCACTTCCTTCTTTTTTCAAACAAATCTTTTGACCCTATAGTTACTATAGGGTTTAATGTAATAATTGAAAATATTCTAGTAGATTGGATTTTGTATTTCCCATGTAACGTGAAATGTTGAAGGAGTAAAGAAAATGAACAAGAAACAAACCTTAACGCTAATTATTTTGTTAAGTAATTTATTTATCGCCTTTTTAGGCATCGGCCTAGTAATTCCTGTTTTACCAACGATTATGAACGAACTTAATATTACAGGGTCTGTCGTCGGTTATATGGTCGCGGCATTTGCGATTACGCAGCTTATTGTTTCACCAATTGCTGGTAAACTCGTAGACCGCATCGGTCGGAAAGTTATGATCGTTGCAGGTCTTTTTGTTTTTGGACTTTCAGAGCTGTTATTTGGGGTTGGCCGTACAATCGAAGTGTTATTTATATCACGTATGCTCGGTGGTGTAAGTGCTGCATTTATTATGCCTGCGGTGACGGCGTACATTGCTGATATTACAACAATGGCGCAACGTCCAAAGGCTCTCGGCTATATGAGTGCTGCTATTAGCACGGGCTTTATTATTGGACCAGGGCTTGGTGGTTTTTTGGCGGAAATCGGTACACGTGTACCATTCTACGCCGCAGGTATACTTGGTTTCATAGCAGCAATATTATCATTAACATTATTAAAAGAACCAACACGAGCAAAAGACGATGCAGAAGCTGCAAGCTCTATTTTGGGTAGTGCAAAACGCATTTTTAGTCCGTTATATTTCATCGCCTTCGTGTTAATTTTTGTCCTATCATTTGGTCTTGCAGCATTTGAATCGCTGTTTAGTTTATTCGTAGATCATAAATTTGCATTTACCCCAAAGGATATTGCAATAATTATTACTGGTAGTGGAATTGTCGGTGCACTTGCACAGCTGTTATTATTTGATTGGTTGACAAGAAAAATGGGCGAAATTAACGTCATTCGCTACTCGCTTGTACTATCCGCTGTCCTTACTTTTGCCATGACAATCGTTAATCATTATGCCGCAATATTATTCGTCACTTTCTTTATTTTTGTGGGCTTTGATTTAATACGCCCTGCAGTTACTTCTTATTTATCGAAAATCGCAGGAAATGAACAAGGCTTCGTTGGCGGCATGAACTCAATGTTTACCAGCCTTGGTAATATATTCGGACCCATTTTAGGTGGCATATTGTTCGACATAAATTTAAACTATCCATACTACTTTGCCACAATCGTGTTAGTCTTCGGTGTGGTGCTTGCATTTTACTGGAAAAAACCAAAACATATTGAAATATAATTTATCACCAAAAGAAAAGTTTTAAAGGCAACTCTAGTATTGCATCCTAACAGAAAACGAGGTTATCTCAAAATTTTGAGATAACCTCGTTTTTCTTATTCTTGTACAGCCACTTCTTCTTTTTCAAAATGAATGCCTGTAATATGTACATTCACTTCTGCTGTTTCAAGTGCAGTCATATTTAAAATCGCTTGGCGAATTTGTGTTTGTACGTCCTTCGCAACTTTTGGAATTGCATAACCATATTTTACAGAGCAAAATACATCAATGGCAATTTCTCCACTTTCTGTGACGCCAGATTTAATGCCCTTATTGTGTACTTTTTTACCAAAGCGTTCCACAACACCCGTTGCTATATTACCACGTGTTGCCGCGATACCTTCTACCTCGCTAACAGCAATCCCAGCGACAATTTCAATTACTTCCGCCGCTACCTCAATTTTACCAAGCTCCTCTTTTCCAGCTGGTGTTGGTTGTACAAAAGATTGTCCTACTTTCTCTGCCATGCAAATATCATCCTTTCCTTTACGCATCGCAAGCAAATGCTGTTGTTACGTTTATTATACTATAAATAGGAAGGTTTGGCTTAGGAAAGCCGTTTTAATTTCAAATCGATATTTTCTAATAAGTTAGGCGATAAATTCCTAGCCTTTCTAGATAAATCAAAAAGTGATGTCGATAAATTTTAAAACAGTATCTATAAATAGTGAAAAGCGAAGAAATCATATGGATTCCTTCGCCTTTGTATGAACGATTATTTACTTGTCCCTAATACGTCGTTTTCTTCTAGGAATTTCGTGTTGAATTTCGCAGATTTGAATACGTCGTTATTCATTAATGCTTCATGGAATGGAATGGTTGTATTGATGCCAGGTCCAGAAACTTCAAATTCCCCTAGTGCACGATTCATTTTCGCAATGGCTTCCTCACGCGTATCTGCATGAACGATTAACTTCGCTACCATTGAATCATAGTATGGAGGGATTGTATAGCCTGCATACACAGCAGAATCAATACGTACACCATAACCACCTGGAGTGATATAAGTATCTACAGTACCAGCTGATGGCATAAAGTTTTTGTATGCATTTTCTGCGTTAATACGGCATTCAATTGCCCATCCAGTTAATTTAATATCTTCTTGTGCAAATGGAAGCTTTTCACCAGAAGCAATTTTCAATTGTTGTTGTACAAGGTCGACACCAGAAATCATTTCTGTTACTGGATGTTCTACTTGAATACGAGTATTCATTTCCATGAAGTAGAACTTGTCTTCCTGATAATCGTAGATGAATTCGATTGTACCAGCACCTTCATAATTACATGCCTGTGCTGCCTTCACCGCAGCTGCACCCATTTCAGCACGACGTTCAGAAGATAGTGCAGGAGATGGTGCTTCCTCAACTAATTTCTGCATACGACGCTGCACTGTACAGTCACGCTCGCCTAAATGTACGACGTTACCATAACCATCTGCTAAAATTTGAATTTCGCAGTGACGGAAGTATTCGATGAATTTTTCTAAATATACGCCTGGATTGCCGAATGCTGCAGCAGCCTCTTTTTGCGTAATGTCGATGCCTTTTACAAGGTCTTCTTCTGTACGAGCTACACGGATACCTTTACCACCACCACCAGCAGTTGCTTTGATGATAACTGGGTAACCAATTTTAGCAGCCCATTCTTTACCTGTTTCGATATCTGGCACAATACCAGTACCTGGAACAAGTGGAACATCTGCTGCTTCCATTGTTGTACGCGCAACGTCTTTAATCCCCATGATTTTAATCGAATCAGATGAAGGACCAATGAATTTGATGCCTGCGTTTTCACATGCTTCAGCGAAGTCAGCGTTTTCTGATACGAAACCGTAACCTGGGTGGATACCGTCTGCACCTGTTTTTTCTGCTACACTAAGTAAAGCTGGGAAACTAAGGTATGAATCTTTTGATAGTTTAGGACCGATGCAATATGCTTCATCTGCTAATTTCACATGTAATGCGTCTGCGTCTGCTTCAGAGTATACGGCAACAGATTTGATACCTAGCTCTTTACAAGCACGAATGATTCGTACAGCGATTTCGCCGCGGTTTGCAATTAAAACTTTTTTCATGGTTGTATACACTCCTTACTCAGCTTTTACAAGGAATAATGGTTGACCGTATTCAACTAATTCGCCATCTTTAACAAGTACTTCAACGATTTCACCTTTTACTTCTGCTTCGATTTCGTTGAACAGTTTCATAGCTTCTACGATACATACGATCATCTCGTCGCCTACTTTGTCGCCCACTTGTACGTAAGCTGGTGATTCTGGGTTTGGAGCAGCATAGAAAGTACCAACCATTGGAGATACAATTTTATGTAACGATGGGTCGTTGTTTGTTGGTGCTGCTGGAGCTTCTTCTACTTTTGCTGGGGCTGCTGGTGCTGGAGCTGCTGCTGATGCACTTTGTTGTACAACAGGAGCTGAAACTTCTTTCTTAGGTGCTACAGTTTCAGTAACAACCACACTGTTCTTTTTTAATTTAACTTTTGCGCCATCTACTTCATAAACGAACTCGTCGATTGAAGAAGAATCTACCAATTTAATGATTTCACGAATTTCTTGAATTTTGAACATGTTTAACTCTCCTTATGAAATAATATCTACTACACCCACTATTCTATATTTATTTCGGTCAATTTGAAATAGTTAAATGAAAATTAAGTAAATCTAAACAAAATAAAAGGCTTTCTTTTACTAAACGAAAGCCTTTTCATTATCCTGATATATAACAACTAATGACTAATAAACAGAATATTCCTTTTTTTCACTAATCTTAATAGCCGTTGTTTGCACTAAATTTAACTTGCACATCATTGGCGCCTTCCCATTCGCTTTTCACCAAATAAATTATTTCATTTGCTTGTGATTTAGATAACTCTTCCGCCATGACAGTGACAGATACTTTTTCTCCGTCCGCTTTAACAAAGGCATCCGAATATCCTAACGATTTAACTAGCATTTCTAACATGGCTTCCGCTGATTCCTGTTTAATAATCCCATCGATTTCATTGAATGCCTTATTTTTTTCTTCAGCTGTGTATTCTTCAGAGGCAATTTTTTGCGTTAACTGCTGACGTAATTGACTTCTCTCATCACTTACTTGCATACGCATTTCTTCAAATAAATGACTTGGCGATGATACTTCAGTCGTCACATCTTGTTTGGAAGCCTCTTGATCTGTTACACCTGTTATCGCTGTTTGCTGTAATGTATCATCTGAAAAAATTGTTAAGCCATTAAATTGTTTTGCTGGGTCAACTAAATAGTATACTGAAATTACTGCTACTAGACTTAATAATGTCATAAACCAAACAGTTCTTCTACGCACGCGCATTTATTTTTCCCCCTTATTTTCCATTGGAACGATAATAATTCGATGAATAGGCAATTGCATCACTTGACTGACGACAGCACGAATTTCATTTTTAATAAAAATATCCGATGCTCCCTCTGAAACAATAAGCATTCCTGTTACATCTTTCACGCCTTGGTCAGTACCCCTAAAATATTGGCTAAATAGATTATTTTCATCCGTCTCATTTGTCATCTCTCCATAATAAAAATAAACTTTTACCTCCCCAACACCTTGCATAGCTCGCAGTGTCTTTTCTAGCTTTTCTTCATTTGTAGACGGTGTTACTCGCTCATTTGTTGAATTCGTTTGAAACATAGGAAACACGATGAAAAGTCCCATGGAGGCAGCAATGAGCATTAAGACCAAAAATGGTGTTGTTTTTTTTCGTACCTTTTCCACATCACTTGTACATTGCCTCCCTTCATCTTCTCTTTTTCAAGTGTATGTACGCTTGTTTCCTCCTATGAATTGATAAATGGAATCTTTAATAGCAATTGCAAAAATACTAACGTAATGACGAGTTTTGTTAGTGAAATTATCTGCTTATCATCGGTTAGAAACACGAAAAGCTGACAAATAAAGAGCAACGCCAATAAAAGAATCAATCTATCTCCCCCCAGCCATAACCTGCACAAAAACGATAAGGAAAAAACAAGAAAACATAAATGAAAAAGCAATAAGAAATGATACTGCACATAATGTAAATAGAGATTTACTAACCTGATCAAGTAGTTTACAAATATCATCAAAAGCAATCGGTTCTAAAATAGCAGCTAGCAGCTTTAATGAATATGCACTAACAACAAGTTGCACAGTCGGTACAAACGAAATTGTGATAACAGCTATAAAGGCACTAATACTACTAATAGAAGAAGAAAATTGCGTCATATGCTGAAACATTGAAAAGCTATCGACTATAAAAGACCCGACAACTGGAATATTTTCTTCAATAAGTTTTTTCACAGGTTCTGAAACAGCTTTATTGACACTAAATGCCGCAACGCCACTTGCCGACATTAAAATGATGTAGCATACGACAGATGCCGAAACGATACTCATAATTGTAAAACGAATAAGATCCGCAATTCTCGAAAAGGATATTTCTTTTACAATGACGCTGCAAACATCAAAGACAATGGCAAAAAGCACCCCCGGAATAAGCCACTTACTACTGATGATAGTTAAGACTTGTACAAAAAAGAGTAAAAAAGGCTGCCAAGAAGCAATGGCTGTAATACTACTAGATAGAAGAAAGCTTGATGTTAGAATTGGATAGAATGCCGTAAAGATATGCGAAAGTCCCTGTGCAATTTGATCGATTAAATTGAATGAATTGACCACCACAGGGCCGATTGTCGCTAACACAATGAGAAAAAAAAGGATCCTTGTCCCATTTTCAAACTCAGGTAGCACCATATTGACAATAAGAATAATAATGACGTAGCCACACAAAATGAGTGTCATTTTGAGCAAGAGAAAAAAAGGATCTATCAAAAACGACAGTAGTTGCTCCTGCAATGTTATTCGCTCCTTAGCTTATCCTTTGTAAAATGGCCGACACCTCCTGTAAAACAGCCAAAAATTCTTTGAACCAGTACAACAAAATAACAATTTTCACCGCGTCAAAAACCAAGCCCCCGAGTACTTTATAGCTATGTTCAACAAGCAACATAGACACCCATTGCCCTACATAAAAAAGGCTAGCACTCATGACAATAGCTTTTGCATAAGGCAAAAAGGCTAACATTTCGAGGAGCTGTTTCACGAGTGGCAATAGGAGTGTCGAAAACAATAAACTGAACAGTAAAAACGAAAACATTACACTAATGAGCGCATGGAGTGGTTTTATAACTTCTTTTATAAGCAATAATAAAAGCAGCATGACAACAGCGACAATGACAATTTCCATCTACATTACCCAGAAGAGGTAAGCCATTGAAAGAAGGTTAAAATTTCATTGAAAAATATCCGTAAAAATCGCAGTAATTCTGCTGTCATATATAAGTAAGCAATGAAAAATAAGAAAAACGAAAACTCTTTCTTCCCTGTTTGATCAAAGAAAACATGAAGAAGCGCAACGACTAGTCCCACTCCAGCGACTCTTAATACGTCTTGTAATTCCATTCATACGCCCCCTCGTGTACAGCAATATATGTCGCTAGCCCAAAAAAAAGACCTCTATACAGACGTATAGAGATCTTAGTATGAAAATATTTAAGTTTCTTTTTAAATTGCGCTAGTATAATTTACACCCTTAAGCCATGGAGACATTGAGCCCACCAGATGGTTGGTTTCTTATGCATGCCACAGAATTTGGCGACACTAGACAGAGTTCTTGTGGGCAAGTGGGTGTAAGTCAACTAAACATATGTGATTGCCCTATCTAATGCTTCGCTCCACGCATGATTTGAACATGGCTAAATTAAATTAACTTTGCAATAATGTCTTTCACAGAGCCTGGTTGTACCAAATGACTATTTTCGCCCATCCACATTGATAAGTATTGAGGATTTCCTTGCTCTGCACTTACCTTACGAATAGTAGACGTTAAATAATGTTGCAGTGGATACGGTGCTACAACCGCATCTTTCATACGTTCAGAAAAATCATTAGCTAAACCACGTGCTGGTTTGCCGGTAAAGGCACGAGTAACAGTCGTCTGCTGTGCTTTTGATTCAAGTATAGCATTTTTATATACTGGCGAAATTTCGCATTCATCTGCCACTAAAAGGGCTGTACCAATCTGTATAGCCTGCGCACCATGTGCTAATGCCGTAGTCACATCTTCTTTAGAGACTATACCACCTGCTACAATAATGGGAATGGTAATTTTCCCTGCAACTTGTTGTAGTAAATCATGACGTGCGATTAACTGCATAGGCTCAGTAAAGGAGCCTCGATGTCCGCCGGCTTCCCCACCTTGTAAAACCACAGCATCCATGCCTGCTTCCTCCACACACTTCGCTTCATGCAATGTGGTAGCCGTACCAATAACATAAACATTATTTTCTTTAAGACGACGAATGACATCTGCTGACGGGATGCCAAATGTAAACGAGCAAATCGCTACATCTTCATCCAGTACCGCTTGGACTTGTCCTTCAAAAACTTCCGATGACACTACACTTTGGACAGTTGATAGACCAAGCTCGTCATAAAACGGCTGTAGCGCCATACGTGCATTTTGTAGAACCTCCACATCAATACGTGGTTCCTCCTGCACAAATAAATTGACCCCAAACGGCTTATGTGTAAGTTTTTTAACCTGTTGAATAAAGCTTTTCGTTTGCTCCCCATCTAAATAGCCTGCTCCAATAGAGCCTAAAATCCCGGCCTCTGCACAAGCTGCAACAAACTTTGGCGATGTAACCCCAGCCATGGGCGCTTGAATAATTGGATATTGAAGCTCAAATTTATGTAACATAGCATTCACTCCTTACTTTTATTGTAAACTTTTCTTCCACATATGACCATCTATCTGATGATAGAAACAAACGATTAAATATTAAAAAAGACAATTGTTCGTCTATCTATTCTCATAATTTGCAATAAAAAAGTCATAAATGTATAAAGAATATGTAAAAACCTACTCTTTTTAGTAAAGAGTAGGCTTGATATACGTTGATTACGCGCGAGATACGTAAGAAGAATCCGTTGTATTGATAATTAAAACATCACCTTGGTTGACGAAGAATGGTACTTGGACGATAAGACCTGTTTGAAGAGTTGCAGGTTTAGTACCGCCTGAAGCTGTATCTCCTTTAATACCTGGTTCTGTTTCAGTTACTTCTAGCTCAACAGTATTTGGTAATTCTACACCAAGCATTTCACCTTGATAAGATTGGATGTGTACTTCCATATTTTCTTTAAGGAACTTTAACTCATACTCAATTGCAGAGGATGCTAATTCTGATTGATCATAAGATTCCATATCCATGAAGACATGCTCGTCACCTTGTGCATATAAATACTGCATTTTACGGTTATCAATTTGTGCTTTTTCAACTTTCTCACCAGCACGGAAAGTTTTTTCTTGTACGTTACCATTACGAAGGTTACGTAATTTTGAGCGCACGAATGCAGCACCTTTACCTGGTTTTACGTGTTGGAAATCCATAACACGGTATAGTTGGCCATCAACAATAATTGTTAGACCTGTTCGGAAATCGTTTACTGAAATCATTTGTTTTCCTCCATTGTTTATAAAATGATGAGTTCTTTTGACGAATGCGTTAGGAGTTCATTACCTGTCTCTGTGATTAAAATATCGTCCTCGATACGTAGACCACCGATTCCCGGTAAATAAACACCTGGTTCAATCGTTACGGCCATGCCCGGCTCTAATACCGTTTCTGAACGCATCGATAAGCCAGGGCCTTCATGTACTTCAAGACCAATGCCATGTCCTAATGAATGACCAAATGCCTCGCCATAGCCTTTTTCTGTTAAGTAGTCACGTGCAATCGCATCTGCTTGAATACCTGTTAATCCAGGACCCACTTTTTCAAGTGCTAAAAGTTGTGAAGCAAGTACTGCATTGTACATATCTACTAATTTTGCAGATGGTTCGCCAACAGCTACTGTACGTGTCATATCAGAGATATAGCCATTGTAAAGTGCACCATAATCTAGTGTGACAAAGTCGCCTTTTTCAATTACTTTATCTGTTGCAACACCATGAGGTAATGCTGACCGAAGACCAGACGCGACGATTGTATCAAATGAGGACTGCGTAGCCCCTTGTTTACGCATGAAAAATTCTAATTCATTCGAAACCTCAAGCTCAGTTTTCCCCGGCTTGATGAAGTCTATAATATGTGTAAATGCGTGATCAGCAATTTCACACGCAACCTTAATAATATTAATCTCTTGTTCCGTCTTAATCAAGCGAATTTTTTCAATTAGTCCAGAAACAGGTACTAAATCCGTTTGAATCACATTTTTGTATAGCTCATATGTGCCATAGCTTACAGCATCTTTCTCAAAGCCCAATAATTTGATGCCCATTGCTTTTACTTGTGTTGCTATTTCTTCGAGGATTGTCGCTTCATGCTTGACGATGCGGAAATCCTTAATTTGAGCAGCTGCTTGTTCAGTGTAACGGAAATCTGTGATAAACACAGCATCGTTTTGTGATACAATCGCTACACCCGCTGTCCCTGTAAAGCCAGTCATATAACGACGGTTGTACTCGTTCGTAATTAAAATACCCTCGATGCTGTGTTCTTGTAGTGCTTTACGAAGCTTTTGTAATTTTAACATGTTATTTCTCCCCTTCGATGAATGTGCGTAGCGCTAGCTCATAGCCTTTTGTACCTAGACCGCAAATCTGGCCGATGCAAGCTGGTGCAAGATAAGAATGATGGCGGAAAGCCTCACGTTTATGGATATTCGAAATATGTACCTCTATAACTGGCACTGAAATCCCTGCAATTGCATCATGTAACGCAATGCTCGTATGTGTATAAGCACCAGGATTAAAAATAATACCATCATATTTTTCGTCTTCTGCCTCATGCACCCAATCAACTAGCTCTCCCTCATGATTGGATTGACGAAACTCAACTGTTGCACCGAGAGTTGCCGCAAGATTCCGAACATTTTTTTTCACATCATCTAACGTTTCATGTCCGTAAATATGCGGCTCTCGTTTACCCAGCCGATTTAAATTAGGGCCATTTAAACATAATAACTTCACGCAATATTCGCCTCTTTCTATGTACTTGCACTTTATTTTATCACACCCGTTGCATACGGCAACTAATTTCCTTTTTGTGCAGTATGCTCTTTCTGGTGAAAATTTGCTGTTTCAAGTAGGAACCGTAATAAGCAAATTACCACGACCATGAAGGGAATTGATAATTTTTTAAAAGAGGCAGACTGTAAAGGCAAATCAAGGATAATCCATTCTAAAGTAATGGTAAAAATAAGACCAAGTAAAAAAGACGTCAGCACCGCTGGTATAATATGGACATATTGCAAAGTAACATACAAAAAGAAACCACATAAAAATAAAACGAATGTTAGAAAGCTCCACTGAAATAATTTCGAACTATCTTCAAACAACTCCCACTTCTTATAAAACCCTATCGGACTCCAATCAATTAAATGAAAGAACTGAAGCGCTCTCAAGCACAATACTAGCGTAAGCGCACCTACAATTGATGTTATACTCGCTATTTTCAAGCATATCCCTCCTAAATGTGAACGACTCAGTTCTTTCGATTTGAGCGTGATGAGCCTATTACCGCAGCGAAGTGTTCAACGCTTTGGAACCGGGCGTTATGGGTTATTGGTTATAGACCTAAGCGCTGAACGGACTGGGCCTGTGTGTTAAGCGGTTTGGCCTGAGCGCTTCTTGGCTTCACCCGAGCGGTAAACCGGTGGACACGAGCGCTTCTGGGCTTCACCCGAGCGGTAAACCGGTGGATCCGAGCGAGCGCTTCTTGGCTTCACCCGAGCGGTAAACCGGTGGACCTGAGCGCTTCTTGGCTTCACCCGAGCGGTAAACCGGTGGACACGAGCGCTTCTTGGCTTCACCCGAGCGGTAAACCGGTGGATCCGAGCGCTTCTTGGCTTCACCCGAGCATTTATCACCTCGACCTGAGCGTTACGCAACATACTACGTGAACGTAACATACTAATAAAACAAAATTATAAATTTAGTGTAGCCATATAGAAAATTTACTATGCGTTCCTCTAGAGGTTTTTCACTAAATTTAGTACAATGGTACAGTTGAAATATTTAAAGAGAGTGGTGTTAGCCTTGAGCAATTCACCTGTATACGGGGGACAAGCACAATTAGAAGGTGTGATGTTCGGAGGAAAGGAACATACGATTACAGCCATTCGCCGTAACGATGAGTCCATTGATTATTATCATTACAAAAAAGTTCAAAAACCTATTCTACAAAAATTAAAAAAAATTCCTTTTGTACGTGGTGTTGTGGCACTTGTTGAATCAGCTGGTTTAGGTTCACGCCATATGCAATTTTCAGGGGATCGCTATGATGTTACACCTGGCGAAGAAGAGGAAAATGTAGAGGAAGGCTCTAAACTGCAAATGATTTTAGGGGTTGCCGTTGTGGGGATTCTGTCCTTTTTATTTGGCAAATTTGCATTTACATTAATCCCTGTATTTATTGCGGATTTTTTCTCCAAGTGGATAGAAGGTAAAACAGGCCAGATTCTATTGGAAAGTGGTATTAAACTTATTTTACTACTTACCTATTTATATTTTATCTCTTTAACACCTATTATAAAAAGAGTCTTCCAATATCACGGTGCCGAGCATAAAGTAATCAATTGCTATGAAGCTGGTATGGAAGTAACTGTTGCAAATGTACAAGCACAATCACGTTTACATTATCGTTGCGGTAGTAGTTTCATGCTCTTCACTGTGTTTGTGGGTATGTTTTTATATTTCTTCGTACCAACGGATCCACTTTGGTTACGTATTGTAGACCGCATTTTATTAATTCCCGTAGTACTTGGTGTATCATTTGAAGTACTCCAAGCCACAAATGCGTGCCGTAACATACCTGTTTTACGCTTCCTTGGTTATCCAGGTTTATGGCTCCAATTATTGACTACGCGAGAGCCGAAAGACGATCAAGTCGAAGTAGCCATTGCTTCATTCAAAATGCTACGTCAAGTCGAACAACAGCCGGAAATCGCTGCAACTTTAAATCATGACTAAAAAGCAAGAGAGATCATCCGCGAATGATTTCTCTTGCTTTTCTACTTTATCCCGCATTAACGGTCAGTAATACACCCACCTCCAGTGGACATAGACAACGAGTGAACGAGATGTCAATCAACTGACCGTAAATGCCCGATTGGTTCAACTAACAATGCTTGGGGGATGAAGAAATCCCCCAAGCATTGAAGTTTCTTTATTGAGGCTGTACAGCGATGAGTTGTTGTCTTGCCGTCTCATACTCTTCTTGCAATGTCGTGATAATTTCACGCACTGTCTCTCGCTGCTCGATATTTGTAACGCCATGACCTGCTGACCAAATATCTCGCCAAGCTTTAGCATCCACAAGATGGGTTAAATCAATATCTTCTCTTGGCTTTAACGTGGACGGATCAATTCCTTCTTTGAGTAACGACGGAATTAATACATTAACATGCACTCCACTGAACGCATCCGTATATAAAATATCGTCGGTCTTACTTGCAATAACCATTTTTTTATAGTCTTCTGGTGCATTGCCATCATCACAAGCTAAAAAGCGTGTTCCCATATAGGCATAGTCTGCGCCAATTATTTGCGCGGCCAACACGTCTGCACCGCTAGAAATAGAGCCAGATAAAATAATTGTACCATCAAAGAATTTTTTCACGGCAGATACAAAACCAAATGGATTCAGTTGACCACCGTGTCCACCAGCTCCCGCACAGACAAGAATAAGGCCATCCACACCTGTTGCCGCGGATTTCTCTGCATGCTTGACATTCGCTACATCTGCATACACCTTGCCACCGTAGCCATGCACAATTTCAATGACCCGCTTCGGATTACCAAGTGATGTAATAACAATCGGTGGTTCGTGCCTTTCAATTAACTGCAAATCCTCTTCGAAACGCTCGTTCGCTACAGGATGACAAATGAAATTAACAGCCCAAGGCTCTGTTGGTAACGCCTCTTTAATCTCCTGTAACCACTCTGCACAAACCGCTGTTGGTCTTGCATTCAATAAAGGAAATGAACCGATAGCCCCTGCCTTACTCGCTGCAATCACCATCTCTGGGTTAGATACTAAAAACATCGGTGCAACTATAATTGGTAAACTCGACATAAACCTTCCCCCCTTTAAATTGAATATTCTATAAATATCACATAAATCCTACTTAAAATTGGAATTTCAGTATTTACTCTTCATTTTTTGTTTAAATCCTAAAATAGCCGTAATAAAAATTATGGTAGTATAACCGAAGACGATAGCGAGAGGTATAAAAATATCTTGGTAATGTCCACTTAACACTGCGCGCGCAGCATCCACAGCTTGGACGAATGGAAGTAATCGGGCGATTGAATGAAATGTATCACCCATCATATCAAGCTGAAACCATATACCACTTAACCAAGTTGTCACATTTACAAAAATCGCAAAAATCCCACCCACCTGTTTATCTGTAAATATCGTACCAAGTAATAAGCCAAGTCCAATATACAGTAAGGAAATAACGATGAGTACGATACCCATGAATAGGACAGATAGATTAAGTGACAGCCCTAAAAATATAGCAGCGAGTATACATACACTGATCTGTAATGCCGCTATCGCTAATAATGGCAGGACATACCCTATGATGTAATCGGCAGCAGACATCGGTGAAGCAAAGATTCGCATTAAAAAGGAGGTACTTTTATCCTTGCCAAGCAACATCCCTGAAAAAAGTGTAAGGAACGAAAAACCAAAAATAATGACACCTGGTGTTAGGTTATTAATTTCATATAATGAAATTGGCGTATTTTTTTGCATGACCGAAAATAAGCCCATAAGTAGGACAGGTAAGCCTATACCGAAAAGCAGTGTTAAGGGATCTCGTACGATTTCTTTATGATTTCTTGTCGCAAATATAGCAGCCTTCAACGCGACTCCCCCTCCGTCAGTTCTAAAAAGACATCTTCAAATGTTTGTTTTCCTGTTTGACTCATCAATTGCTTAGTCGTACCGAGTGCTCGTAATTTTCCTTGATGCATAATACCAACTCGGTCCGCTAACATCTCCACTTCTTCTAAATAATGAGTTGTTAAAACAATGGTGACATGCCCTTTCAATTGACGTAAAATTCCCCATAAATCACGACGTGCACGCACATCCATGCCTAATGTAGGCTCATCTAAAAACAAAATTTTCGGATTTGACATCATGGCCATTGCCACACTTAGTCGTCGCTTAAAACCACCCGATAAAATCTTAGCCTTCTCGTGCTGGCTCATCTGCAAGCCAAACGTATTCATCTGTGCAATCGCATGTTGTTCCGCTTGTATTTTTGAATAGCCATAAATTCGAGCCATTAATCGTAAATTTTCCACAACCGTTAAATTTGGTGCAACTGCTGTTTCTTGCGGAGAAATATTAATGTTATTCTTAGCAACAATGGGATTGTGAACGATGCTCACTCCGTCCAAAAGAGCGTCACCACTTGTAGGTGTAACAAGTCCACATAGCATTTTAATGGTTGTGGTCTTGCCCGCCGCATTTTGACCAAGAAGCGCAAAAAATTCACCTTTTTCAATGTTTAATGATAAATGATCGACTACTGCTCGTTCCTGATAATGTTTCGATAATTCTTTTATTTCAATGGTCATGATTCTCACCTCTTTCTAAGATGGCATTGATTTTTTCAATATCACGCTTCGATAGTTGATATTGCATCAGCCATGTCACGATATATGTTCCTATAAAACTCGCAAGTAAGGAAAATATATTGGCCATCGTTTTAGGCATCCATATAATCATAACAATGGGTATCCAGACACTTGCCGTCACGCTAAAATGCACGATATATTGCTTCAACATGCCCCATCTAGCGATTTCAAAGACTAATGCCGCCATGGCAAATGTGACACCTATCATCCCCGTTAAAAAAATTTGTGTACAAACAGCTACTGTTTCACTTGTAAATAAAGCACGAAAATTTGGCACAACCGCTAAATAGCTTTCTTGACCTAAGCCAAGAGATATACAGAGCTGTACAATTTGCCCAATGGTAACACCGATCACAAATCCCCCTACAAAGCGTATCACAATATCCTTTTGCATCTCTTTCACCTCATATTCCTAATTGCTTTTTAATCTTTGAGACATAGCGCCTTGAGGCATACGTTTTAATATCACCTTGTAGCACTACCCCTATAGTTCCTGTCTTACTAATATCCATTTGTTTAATCATGTTTCGATTGACGATTTCAGCATTTGAAATACGTACAAATATTTGCGGATTTAACTTCTTGTCAAGTTCATACAAACGACTGCGCACCGTGTAAATGCCCCGCGATGTTTGGACGAAGACCTTTTTTGCTTCCGTATAGATACGCAAAATATCTTTACAGGCAATCATCTCCGCTCCCCTACTAGAAAATACCGTCAACGAATCAGCCTCTTCAGTAGCAATACGCTGCATGATTTGTTCGATTTCCTCTGTCATTTTATCTGTGAGAATAATAACTTTTGGTTCTTGATATGTCGGATCGATCGACACTTCTATTTTCATATCATCACAGTCCTTTCATTCGCCTTCACTATAAAGTTTTCAAACATTGATGTAAATGTATTATGGATGACTGGTCGTTTTTCCAGCATAAGTGGTTTATACAGCAAAAAAAGTGCCTATCCGCCTTGTAGGCAAGATAGATGTAGCTTTGAAATAAAGTTTGATCAAAAATGTTCCGTGAACCCACATTTTACTGCAAAATAAAAAGAATCCATTTTGAAAAAAGATTGATCAAAATGGATTCTTCATTTGTAAATGCAGATTGTGTTTTTATAAAGAAATTTGAGTAAAACTCATAGAAGTCCCTAAAAAGAACGGTTTGAATAGTCGGCTGAATAAACATTCAACTTTTTTATAAACAGTACGACTTTATTTTTAATCCACACCTTTTGTAGGCTTTGAATAAAGTTTGAGTAAAAGTATTGGCTCAACCCTGATTTAGCAGCCAAAGAAAAGAAACCATTTTGAAAAAATTTGATCAAAGTGTTCTCTTTTCTTATCAACGAGTTTGCTGTTTTGATAAAAAAGATTGGATATTTTATTTGATTTCCTCAGCCAGCTCCAAAATAATTCCTTCTGGCCCACGAACGTAGCATAATTTATAAGCGTTTTCGTAGTTTTGTATCTCACCAATAAGTCCTGCGCCTTTCATAGTCAATTTGGTAACAAGGGCTTCAATATCTTCCACAGCAAAGGCAATATGCCGGATACCCAGAGTATTTGCTAAAGGACGCTGTATGCCATTTTCATCTGATGGCGTGTGAAATTTTACTAGTTCTATATTTGCGTCACCGTCTGGCGTTCGCAACATTACTAGTTCTATATTTGCATCACCTTCAGGCGTTCGCAACATTGCAACTTCCTCTTTAACGTCTTGAAGCCCTAATATCCGCTCCATCCTCTCCACCCACTCACCTTCCACTTTTCCTTCCCCCAGCATTTCAAGGCCCAAGTCAAGAAAAAACGCTTTCGCGGCAGGAAGATCATTGACGATTATACCCACATGATCTATTCTATGGATTTTCATATCTCATACCACCTTTTTCCTAATTTTATCACATATGTCTCCTAAAGATTTCTTCTCGATTGCTTAATAGCTTTTCCTCTTTATTCAACAAACTGTGCCTTTAACAGAACAATTTATTTTCAATTAACAATTCATTAATCCACCTTTTAATTCAGATGTTCTTTCCCTTCATTATAAAAATGCCCCTTTAGATAACCATATATCCACAGGGGGAAAACATCGCGACTTTATTTCAAACCTACAATAGATATAGCTTTATAATAAAGATTGATTAAATTAATACTAATAGCCTTGATAAACAAGCAAAAAGAAAGAGCGTGTTTTAAAAAAAGATTAATCAAAACACGCGCTTAATATATTTTATTGAATCATTCTTTTATAAAAAAGTTTGATCATTTCTATGATATTTCCTCCATTAAAGCGCCCTTTAATGGAGAAACATGCCAGGCAAGCCCTCAGCCAATTTCCCATGGCTTTTGGGACAGCCCCTCTAATCCTTTAACTGATGGAAAACCTGTTCAATTTTGCCTCAGTACCAAGCATGACAGTAAACATAAAAACACCCCTTTAGATTAATATAATCCAAAGGGGGAAAACCGTGCAACTTTATATCAAATTCACAATAGACACTTTTTCATTATTTTATAAACCACATTTAAGCTGTGCACCGCAGTTTGTACATGTGTTACAGCCGCCCATTTCCTCGACTGTTCCTTTACGACATACCGGGCAAGTATTCCCAACGTCAGAGCCGATAACAGTTGTTGACTCCAGCGCTTGAATCGTGTCGATTAATACGACCGGACGCTTTGTGTGTTCTTCTACTAGTTCTTCTTCAAATGATAGCTGATCCATATCATTTTCTTCGGCCTTTAGTGTAAGTACTTGTGAGTCACGGCTACCATCTACATAAACCGTACCACCTTTAGCGCCACCTTTATATAGACGCTCATATACTTTTTCTACCTGCTGTACTGTATAGCCTCTTGGAGCGTTCACCGTTTTTGAAATCGATGAATCGATCCATTTTTGAATGATACATTGTACATCGGCATGAGCCTCTGGTTTTAATTCCATCGATGATACGAACCATGATGGTAAGTCGTTCGCACTTGCTGCTGGATGACTGTCTAAGTATTCCTGAACGATTTCTGCTTTCACCTCGATGAATTTACCTAAGCGACCCGAACGGTAATATGTGAACGAGAAATAAGGCTCAAGACCTGTTGCTACACCAACCATCGTTCCAGTAGAACCTGTAGGCGCCACTGTAAGTAAATGCGAGTTACGAATACCTGTTGCTAAAATTTGCTCTTTGATATGCGTTGGCATTTTTTGCATGAAGCCTGTTTCTGTGAAGGCTTTACGTAAACGTGCAGTTTCTTCTGCTGTCGCACCTACTAAGAATGGGAAGCTACCACGTTCTTTTGCTAGTTCTGTTGAAGCCTCATAAGCAGTCTCTGCAATTGTTTTAAAGATTTCATCAACAAGTGCATTGCCTCCCTCTGAGCCATATTCTTTTTCGCAATAGATAAGTAAATCTGCTAAGCCCATTACCCCTAAGCCAACACGTCGCTCACCAAGGGCTTGTACACGGTTTTCTTCTAGGAAATAAGGCGTTGCATCAATAACATTATCCTGCATACGTACACCTACGC
This sequence comes from Lysinibacillus sp. UGB7, assembly GCF_049058285.1. Classification (NCBI taxonomy): domain Bacteria; kingdom Bacillati; phylum Bacillota; class Bacilli; order Caryophanales; family Bacillaceae; genus Lysinibacillus; species Lysinibacillus sp. UGB7. The sequence goes on along the minus strand of NZ_JBMGUV010000008.1, from coordinate 34,171 downwards.
GTACCGTTTCACGTAATGCTTCATAATCAACTGTTTGATTTTCTTTATTAGCAAACTGCGCTAAATTTACAGCAGCTAAATTACACACCGAATAAGGTGCAAGTGGTTGCTCACCACATGGATTTGTTGCAACAACGCTTTGACCATATGCCTTAGCGTTTGTCATATCGTTTGCGTTATCGATGAAGAAGATACCTGGCTCTGCAGAGTATGTTGCACATACATTGATAAGATTCCAAAGCTCTTTCGCTTTAATCGTACGGTATGTGCGCACTTTATAGCCTAATTTCTCCCATTCACGTACGTCGCCAACCTTATGCCATTCCGTATTGTAGAGAGTCATTTCCTCTTTTGTATATTCTTCAACTGCTGGGAAACGAAGCTCAAAATCCGCATCTTTTTCAACAGCTTCCATAAATTCTTTTGTCAATGTTACAGAGATATTAGCGCCCGTTAAAAACTCTGAGTTATGGACTGTATACGTACCACCGTCGCGTAATTTATTTTCTGCATCACGAATAATCGCAGCATCAAATCCGCCTAAGCCTTCGATGTTTTTGTAATTTACAATACCCTGATACATTGCTTCATCTTGTTGAGATAAAGGCTTGAAGTTTAATTTTTCTTTTGCTAGACGGATAATAGACTTGTCCGTCGTGTTTTCGATTAAGTATCGTAAAATACGTGGATTTTGCATTTTTGAAATGATAAATTCCACAATATCAGGATGCCAATCGGCCAGCATAATCATCTGTGCGCCACGACGTGATCCACCCTGTTCAACAAGGTGTGTCAGCTTGGCAATATCGTCTAGCCATGAAACCGAACCAGACGATTTCCCGTTCACACCACGTGCTAAAGTATTACGTGGACGCAGAGTTGAACCATTTGTTCCTACTCCCCCACCACGGCTCATAATTTCCATTACTTGCTTACGGTGATCACTAATACCCTCACGTGAATCTGCAACAAATGGCATTACGTAGCAATTGAAGAACGTTACATCTGTTTCAGAACCTGCTCCATAAATAACACGTCCTGCTGGGATAAATCGCAATGATACTAATTGCTCATAAAATCTCTCAAACCATTCTTGGCGTTTTTCTGCTGTTTTTTCAACAGAGGCAAGCCCTGTTGCATTTCGTTTTGCGATTTGCTCATAATAAATTTCAAGAGGCTTTTCTAACACGTCAATTGAACGCGTAATCACACCCGTTTCTTGCTCTTTTGGCTCATCTAAAACGCTACGGTAGTCTTCCTCGATCAAAATGTCTGCTGTTTTTGTAGTCATATCAATCTTTTGAATTGTCCCTAAACCACGTGCAGGGAATTTTGGATCTGCCTTTACTGTTAAGACAACGAAATCACCAGCTTTTAATGTTTTCTTCTCTGTGTCCTTAAACGAGTAGCGATCGATCATTACCAATCTAGAAACACCTTTATGCGTAATGTGCATATCAGGGGTTACGGGGTGAACCTGTGGAAATAGTTCAATATCCTTGTTCAATTGTTCGATTTGTTTGTTTACTTCGGGTTGATGATTTGTGAGTACCATCGTTTTGCCTCCCTTATTTTCATCCTTACAATAATAAATACACAATATCATGTGTCGTTAAACACTACATATTGTGTATATTCCTTAACAAAAGATACTATATATAGTTTTTTAATTCAACTCTTGCAATTTTGACTAGAATCAGTACTGCTTGTCAGCACAAGGTTTAAACGCAAAAAAAATATTTTTCTTATACCATTTCTTACTTTTTGAAGTTCCAATCATCATGCGCATATTTTTTTTCTTCAAGTGCATGGACATATTCTAATTGCTCCTCAGAAAGTGTAAATGGTTTTAAATCAATTTGCAACGATTTTGCAAAACCATCTCGGAAAGCCGTCACACATTGTTCAATAGAAACAGGTTCTTTGACAAGGCTATTAATGGCAACAGCCTTCTCTGGCAGCTTTTTACGCATGCGTTCTTTCGCTTCATCACTTGAAAAATTAAATACTGATAATAGTTTTTCTTCATCGAGATCAAGTAAAATTGCACCATGCTGTAAAATGACACCTTTTTGACGCGTTTGCGCACTACCCGCTATTTTTTTTCCTTCTACGACAAGCTCATACCAACTTGGTGCATCAAAACAAACAGCACTCTTTGGCTGCTTCAAGTCGGCCTTTTTTTCTTCCGTATCCGGCACACTAAAATACGCGTCCATCCCTAAATTATGAAAGCCCTGTAAAATCCCCTCGCTCAATACACGATACGCCTCTGTTACCGATTCAGGCATATTTGGATAGCTTTCTGTGACAATGACGCTATATGTCAACTCATGTTCGTGTAAAACTGCTCTTCCACCTGTTGGACGTCGCACAAAACCTAGACCTTGTTCACGAACTGCTTCTAAATTAATATCTCTTTTCGCCTGCTGAAAATAGCCAATTGAAAGTGTCGCAGGCTCCCACTCATAAAACCGAATCACTGGAGGAATTAAACCCTCACTATGCCAATCAAGCAATGCCTCATCCAGCGCCATATTAAACGAAGGACTACATTTCCCTGAATTTAGAAAATACCAAGTTGTCATACAATCATCTCCTACAAGTATCAATTATGCCTCGGCGTAATTAAAACCAAATTTTGAATTGCTTTTTGGACCTGCGCAGGTTGACACAATGTTCGTCATCTCAGTCAAACCACAGGACGTGGCGATTTACCCAGGCAGGTCGATTAATGGTTGTCGCATAGACGCAACGGGTTCCTTCAAAACTTGTGCCATCCGCCGGGGCTTGTTCTTCATTCAAATTATTTTTACAATCACATCACCTTATAGAGGCAAGAGACTGCGTGACTGATACTACTTCATAACATGTGCTACTTAAAGCTATCTTATTTTTAGCCACAATCTAGTTAATTTTATCAAACTCATTGGACTATCGCTACCGCATCTTTTATAATGATAAAGAAGATAGAAAGGGGTAAGAAAATCTTGGACATACTTATCACAATTGGTGTAATTTTAGTAGTTCTAATTGCATATATCGCGATAAATGCAATGCGTCTAAAAAAAGCCGTAACCAACTTAACACAAGAACAGTTTATTGAAGGCTACCGTAAAGCACAGCTAATTGATGTGCGTGAGCAAAAAGAATTCGAGGCAGGTCATATTCTTGGCGCACGAAGCGTTCCTTCTACAGCACTACGTCAACGTTACAAAGAAATCCGACCAGATCTACCAGTATATTTATACTGCCAAAATACAGGTCGTAGTGCTCGTGCTGCACTATTCTTAAAAAAACGTGGCTACAACCAAATTTACCAGCTTGAAGGCGGCTTCCGTAATTGGACTGGTAAAATAAAAACAAAAAAACAATAAGAATTGCGCATTTGCACATTTTTCCGCTGACAGTTCACATAAAGCGCAAAAAAGCTGCACACTCGGTAAGCTACTGAGAGGACGAAACACGAATCGAAGCGACCTCCTGTGTGCGGCGCCAATGCCTATACTTTCTTATATTTTTTATAAAGAGCTAGCAGCTGTTTAATTGCTAGCTTTTTTCTAATATTCTGAGTTTCTACTATATAATAGTAGTTGTCTAACGACTAACCATTTAGTTCTCTTTCACCAAGCCCTTGATCATGCATAGGACAAAAAGAGTAAAGCACGTAAAGGTATATACATTTCATTAGTAGCGAACATTTCTTGTTGCACATAAATGATTCAGGCTCCATCGCTATCAGCCTGCTTGACATAGATACACATCTTGTCATACTCTTCGTTCTTTCTATAGCTCTGCTAAATTATGAATGGCTACAAGACTAATCTCTTTCATTTCGCCTTCTTCTGCCAATAACCTTGCTGCTTCCTTCACTTGATTCATCTTTTTACCTAATTCAGGAAAATAAAACGAAATCATGCTACTAGCTATGACAACCAGCATAAATTTAACTTTTTTAGTATGTCTAAAAATACTAAGTTGTGTTAATAATTTATCAATCGGCACGCTATTTTTCTATTTTCTGAAAATAGCCAATTTTTAATACTTGAATAAAAGCGTAAGCATTGATAGGATGTATAATATCTTAAAATATTGTATTGTCTTTACGACGATACGTGCTATGAATGCTATGGATAACACTATAGCAGGAGCATTTCTGGAGAGAGCGCAATATGCGTCGCCGAAGGGTTCACTATCTCAGGCAAAAGGACAGAGGAGTAATACAAACTTTCACCACGAAAGCTATACCACACGAATGTTAAGCTTAATTTTTTTAAATTAAACATCCTCAAATGGTATTTGTTATTCTGACGTTTACGAGACTAGTGTCACTACTAGTCTCTTTTTTATTTTCCAGTCTTAGCTTTACGCATCTTTGGAGGGGTTAACGTGGAACAACAACAGTTAAAACGCGAATTAAAAAATCGTCATGTGCAATTAATTGCCATCGGCGGCACAATAGGCACAGGCTTATTTTTAGGATCAGGAAAAGCTATCGCCTTAGCAGGACCTTCAATTATTCTCGCCTATCTAATTGTCGGAATTGCCCTGTTCTTTGTTATGCGTGCGCTTGGTGAACTATTATTATCGAATGCAGGTTATACATCATTTACAGATTTCGCCACAGAATATATCGGCCCATGGGCAGGCTATGTCACTGGTTGGACATACTGGTTCTGCTGGATTATGACGGCTATGGCGGATATTATTGCGGTCGGTGTCTATACACAATATTGGTTTGATATTCCACAATGGGTACCAGCAATTGGCTGTTTAGTACTGCTATTAATTTTAAATTTACTGACAGTAAAACTATTTGGTGAACTAGAATTCTGGTTTGCGCTTATTAAAGTCGTGACGATTGTTGCCCTCATTATTATAGGATTATTTATGCTATTCACTGGTTTCCAAACAAGCTCTGGTACAGTTTCTGTGGAAAATCTTTGGGCACATGGTGGGATTTTCCCTAACGGCATCTACGGCTTCCTCATGGCCTTCCAAATGGTAGTCTTTGCTTTTGTAGGTGTTGAACTAGTCGGTGTTTCCGCTGCTGAAACAGCAAATCCACAAAAAAATATCCCATCTGCCATCAATAAAATTCCAATACGAATTTTACTTTTTTACGTGGGTGCTCTTTTTGTCCTTTTATGCATTAACCCTTGGAATGAAATGTCTGCGGCAAGCAGCCCATTTGTGCAAGTATTTACACTAGCTGGAATTCCTATTGCAGCAGGTATTATTAATTTTGTTGTGCTAACATCAGCTGCTTCAGCCGGTAATAGTGGCCTATTCTCTACTAGCCGCATGCTCTTTAATCTTGGTAGCAATAAACAAGCATCACCATCATTTGCAAAATTAAATAAAAACAGCGTACCAAGTAATGCACTTGTTGTGTCTGCGTTTGTCGTATCAGTAGGAGCGTTATTAAGTAAGCTAATGCCGGAGAATGCCTTTAGTGTCGTGACGACAATTAGTGCTATCTGTTTTATATGGGTATGGAGTATCATTTTAATCTCTCATATTATTTATAAACGCAAAAATCGAGCACGCCATGAGGCATCGATTTTCAAAGCGCCATTTACACCATTTGTGAACTACTTGGTGCTTGCCTTCTTCGCCTTCTTATTAGTGATCATGTTCATCTCTGAAGCAACGCGTACAGCGTTACTATTAACACCGCTATGGTTTATTGTGTTATTTATTCTCTATAAAGTAAAAAGAAAATCAGAATGATCTGACTAACTTTTTTGGGTCAGATCAGTTTGTTTACAGTCTTTTTTCTAATAGAAGTGTCTATATGAGCCCGTTGATTTCTGCTACGGTGGACGCTTTTCGTGGGCATGGCTTCCGTCTCCTCGTCGCTACGCTCCTGAGGGGTTTTCAAAGAATAAAATAAAATCAGTAGACAAGCCTGTATGCTTGTCTACTGATTTTTTAGTGCATGTGCTAAGTTACAACATACCTCATTCTCAAGGATTACCCCAAGAACATTGGCATTCGCGCATTTGTACACTTAAGATTGCTCTATTATTCACATGAGCCGATTTGAGTAACTAAAAAATATTCATGTTCCACTCTGTGGCAATATGCTTCAGTAAATGAACACCTGCAACACTGTTACCTATTGTATCTATTGCAGGCCCATAAATGCCGATTCCACAACCAGCCGGAAATGGTGATTGTAAGCTTGCATGGCTTGGCACAGTCGCTAGAATCGCTCCCGAGACACCACTCTTAGCAGGCAATCCAATAAACGCCGCAAATTTACCAGACGCATTATACATACCACAAGTCACCATTAACGCTTTTGTTAATTTGGCTACTTGCTTTGGAAATAACTGTGTTTTTAATATAGGATGATATCCATCATTGGCAATTACTAATCCTATCATGGCCATATCAGCAACATCTACTTCAATAGCACACTGCTTTAAATAAACTTCCAGCGCTTCCTCAACTGGGCAATCTAAATAACCAGATGCCATCAAATAGTATGCTAGCGCTCTATTCCGATTAGCCGTTTCCCATTCCGAGTGAAAAACCTCTTCATTGACACTAACTTTTTTTCCTATCATTTTTTCTAAAAAATGCAGTAGATTATCTATTTTTTCCTGTGGTGAGGCGCCTGCAAGCATAGAAGATACTGTAATAGCTCCTGCATTAATCATCGGGTTAAAAGGTTTTCCTGGCTGATGACTTTCTAAGCGTACGATGGAATTAAACGTATCACCTGTAGGTTCTACATCAACACGCTCTAATACATAAGACAATCCTTTATCCATACATGCTGAAATAAAACTAACAATTTTAGATACACTTTGGAGTGTAAAGGTTTCAGTTGTATCTCCTGCCCTCATTTCCCTACCATCTGGGCCGATGATAGCAATGGCTAGTTGATTTGGATCTTTTTGGGCCAATGCTGGTATATAGCTAGCGCAGTTTCCTTCTTTGGCATAAGGTCGAAACTGTTCCACCCATTGTGCTATTTTTGTATGATCTTCTATCATATTTAATTTCCCCTTTCAAGAAAAACAGAGCCTTCATAGCATTACTCTATGAAGACTCTAGTCAAATTTAGCCTACTTGTTAAAACTTCGGAGGAGTAGCGTCCTGTGGAATTAACGAAACATAAGGTTCACCATCAAGACGCTCTTGCCATTCTTTCGTCGCCTCTTTAATAAGCGCTGGATTGTCGATCAATGTTATTGCTGTACAAGCCATGGTTTTTGCCGCCTGCAACATGCCTTTATGCGCAATCGGCATCACACCTTGAGACACAACCTGCCATGTATGAAGCGGTGTACCTAAAGCCATGCATGTTGTTGTACATTGCACAGTTGGAACATTCCAGCTTACATCCCCTACATCGGTAGAGCCACCCATTATAAACTCTGGTAATATACTAGGTATGCTATCAGCAATGACTTTATCTTTTAGCTGTATGGCATCCATTTTATTTAGCCCTACTAATGCTGTTGCCTGAACCTCAGGAGAAAATGTCTTAAAAATAGCTGCAGCATGCTTGTCGTCTTCAGTTGTATACGTAGGCATGCCAATTTCAAGCATTTGCTTATACATAATATCATAAAGTGTTTTATTTGGTATAAGATTTGCAGCGGCTCCTTCAAAAACAACCTCTACAGATGTTTCTGTCATTAATGTGGCACCTTTTGCTATGTTTTCAACACGCTTATAAATCTCTTGCACTTGATGTTTTTTAGGTGCTCGTACTAAGTATGTCACCTCTGCATACTGTTGTACAACATTTGGTGATGTCCCACCTGTATTGGTCACTGCATAATGTAAGCGCGCTTCCGGAATAATGTGCTCACGTAAATAATTAACACCGACATTCATTAACTCCACGGCATCTAAAGCACTTCTTCCAAGATGAGGAGCCGCGGCTGCATGTGCACTTTTTCCCGTAAACTTGAAAGTAGCTGCATAGTTTGCTAGAGAACTACATGTCATCACTGTTGAAAAGGTACCTGGATGCCATGATATCGCAATGTCTACATCATCAAAGATTCCCGCCTGAGCCATATAAGCCTTCCCTGAACCATTTTCCTCAGCAGGACAGCCGTAAAAACGGATAGTCGCAGATTGATTATTTTCCTCAAGGTAATCTTTAACAGCCACTGCTGCAGCAAATGCACCTGTTCCTAATAAATTATGACCACAGCCATGACCATTCCCTCCCACCTCGAGCGGTTCATGCTGAGTGGTGCCGCCTCTCTGACTTAAACCCGGTAGCGCATCATACTCACCAAGAAAAGCAATAACTGGTTTCCCTGTGCCAAATGTTGCTACAAGTGCTGTATCAAGATTGGCAATACCAATTTCCGTCTCAAAGCCTTCTTTTTCTAAAGCTTCCTTCATATATTGAACAGATTTTTCCTCATGGAAGTGAAGTTCAGGAACTGCCCAAATGGCATCACTTAACTGTATACCCGCTTCCCTCTTTGCTTCGACTAATGTTGAAATTTTTTCATGTAAACGCATACTTTTTCCTCCTTAAGCGACTGTATTATTTTCTGAATTCAATAGATTTCCTTTTTGATCATTCAAAGTAAGGAGCGCTATTATACAAATTACCGCAAAGGCAATTAACATCCAAAAGGCTGCATCAAATGAACCGTCAAAGGCATCTACCATAAATCCAATAGCCATTGGTGTCACAAATCCCGCTAATTGCCCACCTGTATTGGCAACGCCCATTGCTGAACCTGTAATGGATGAAGGCAATTTCTTTAGAACAATGGCAGGCAGCAGTGTGATTACAAATGCAATAAAAATAGAAACCATAGTTTGATAGCCTATAAACATTGTCACTGTTTCAGCAGTAAACATTAAATATAATAAAAGCCCAATGATTGCACATGAAATGGAACCTAAAATTTTATCCATCCCGCGCGGTAATTTATCTATGATGTATCCGCTACCATACACGCCAATAATCGTCGTGATAGCTGGAATTGTTTGTGCCCAACCAATGGACATCAAATCGAGTCCACGATTTTTCTGAAGATAAGTAGGAATCCATGATACTAATCCCCAGTTCACTGCATAAATACAGAAATACGCAATGATTAAATTCCACATAAGCGGCGTTTTAAATAGTTCCTTAAAGTTCACTTTGTTTGTAGCACTCACCTGATTTTCAACATTTCCAGTTGATGCCACTGTATCTTCAGGTAATTTAATATATTTCCAATACAAAAAGGCAATAATAGCGCCAATCGCCCCAATAATGATGAACATCATACGCCAACCGATTGTCCCTAACATATAAGCCGACAGTAAAGGAACAATTAGTGACATAATCCCCGCAGAGGTAAGCATAATCGACATCGCTCTACCTCTTTCTTCCCTCGGAAAGATAGTAGCGATTATTTTTGAGCTAGAGGGTTGAAATCCACCTTCTCCAATACCAAATAAAAATCGAATAACAATCATTGTTACTAAAGACCAAGCCATAGCTGTTAAACCTGTGAAAATTGACCACATAATTACCGATAGAAGTAAGATTTTTTTAGCACCAAATTTATCTGCAAGCCAACCACCAGGTATCTGCATAATCGCATAACCTAGAAAAAAAGCACTTAATATCACGCCCGTTGAGGAAGCATCTAAACTTAGATCGTCTGTGATGGATACTACTGCATAGTTCATGATGTAGCGATCTAAGTTCCCTAATGACCACCCTAAAAATAATAATCCTAATATCAAATTTCTAGATTTCTTTGTTATATCATTTGTTACCATGTCATGCCCTCCCATGTTTTAAAAATGCATTTTCACTACATAAATCTAAGGATACGATTTGCTTTGAAAAGGTATTTATCCGTCTGCTTCGAGCGATATATTTTAACCAATTCAACATAGTTCGTAGCCAGTTAAACACGATTGCGTTCATCTCTCCCTGTCTATTAAAATCAATCCCCTTATATAACGACAATTTCGTTATATATTCGTATAATAAGCAAAATTATATGATATTTCAATATTTTTTTAAAATTTTTATAAATAAAAGATGGTGCCCCCAAAATAATTGAGACACCATCTATCTAAAGAAAACTGTATAACCCCCTGTTTCATCGTGCTTTTTCATAATCGAAAAATGTCCCAAAAACCATTTAGAAGGTTCGGGACATCTTTTCATTAATTTGTATTTTTTGACGAGATAAGTTGGTAAATTTTAATCGGTCTTCCCCGTGTATGTTGCAACTCTTCACCATAGATTTTGGCTAAGCCTACACTACATAAATCTGCAACTATACGCTGTGCATTGCGCTCACTCATCTGGAGTTGTGACGCTAAATCTTTTGTCGTAAAATGCTTCCAACGCATTTTTTGAATTAATGCTTGAATTTTTGTATATGTTTTAACACTTACACTTGCTTCTTTCAATTTCTCAATTACAACGGGATCTTCCGCTCGATAAGAGTACGAGAGCTCCTCCGTATTGCCCACAGATTCAATAATGGTTCCATCGTCTTGAATCATCACAATATCAATGGATTCGTTTACTTTCGTTTGATGCAATCCCCTATGAGCGTGTAATTCCGCATTAAACACAGTCTGAGCAAAGCCAATGCCAGCAGTCACTTTCGCATCCATTTCGATTGACAGCTGATACATTTTTTCTTTTATAAATTGAATTTGCCCTTCGATTGCTCCTCTCGTGCTAAAAATTGTATATTTCCCATTGCCTTCTTCTATTAAGGAACCATCCACCTGTTCACATAGCTGCAACAAATTTTCCTTCATCCGTAATTCTAAATACTGAATTTGATAGCCTAGCTTCATCCGCTCTTTTAATGAGTCGAAATCTTTTATTTCTAGCATTAGAGCGCCAATTTGCGTCTCTTTATAATAGGAGGTCTTGATTTTTTCAGTAAATAACTGAACGGTATGATAAATCTCAGTCTTTGTAGGGGATACCCAATAAGAGGGAACACCCGCTTCTTTTAGCTGTTCATCTACTGTTGGATAACAAGTAATGGCAAATTCAATTTTTCCTTTCTGCCAAAGCTGAAAATGAAAGTCAAATAACTCTTTCGGATCAATTGCTACATCAAATTCTTTGACAAACAGCTGTTTCACATTTTTTTCGATTTTCTCAAGCCCTTCTGCTGCCATCTGTGCAGGAGAAGGAATAATATCTACACTTACACTGTCAATGAGCTTTCCCATACTATAAGATTGCTCCAAAAAACCTTGATAAATGGCTGCCTCAGAAAAGAAAATATGTGTAAGTTTGTCCTGTGGCACGCTCGTCTGACTGGCAATCTGAAATGGTATATAGCCAGAAAAAAGCCAAAAATCAACATGCTGATCATGGGCTTCCACAATATTTTTTGTTTCCGTAGCAATTGAATAAATATAGGGCTTAAACTCCATATCCTGTTCAATTTCTTGGGCTAACAATATAATTCTTTCTACCGATTTTGCAGGCCCAACAACACCAATTTTATACATCATTTATTCCTACTTTCTATGTCAACTGCTCTCATCATGCTAAATATATATTGGTCTCTACCTTTCAATTGTAAATAGTATAACGAAGAAATGAACGGCTAGCCAAATGAAAGGACCATCACAATAGGTAGTGATTTCAAAATTAACTTTCTATTTTATCTATATAACCCATAATAGAGCAAAATTTAGGCATAAAAAACCCCGAACTACATAACAGTTCGGGGTAATATTTTATGCAAATTGTGTGAAAATTGTGTGGGTGCCAGGCACCTACAAATCATTTGGATATAACTTATTATATAGAAGCTCTAATTTTTTCGAAAGCTTCCCATACGCAGTTTGCCAAGCTTTGCGAGCTGTTTCACTATTTTCAGCAGGAATTGCTTCATGCAATGCATGTACTTCCGCTACTTTTTTCAAATCACTCTCAGCTTGTGTTAGCTTTGAATAATTTTTCACGATGTTTTTTTCTGAAGAACTCAACTTATCATAGTCTGCTCGGATTGTCGCTACCTTCGTTTGTAAATCAGCTACATAATCACCATTTTGAACAAGCAAATTAATAGCTTCTATTAAGCCTAATGCCGTTTCGTTTGCTTTTTGTTGGTTCTTATCAGCCTCAATAATCTTTTGGCGAGTATCCTGGCTTACCAAGTTCATTTGCTTTGCAGTAAGTTTTGCAAATGCTTTAATAACCGTTGTTGGATTACTAGCAAATGACTTATCATACTGCTTCATGAAAGTCTCTACTTTTTTAACATCTGAAACAGCTGCTGTTAAAATCGAGGCATTAGTGATGAGCTTCTTATCACTTGAACTCAACTTATTATATTGAGCAGAAAGATTCTGAATTTCTTGGAGAGACACCGTATATAAATCGTCCGACACCATTGCCGCTATTTGTCCATTTAATTTTGAAATATTCGGTGCATTTCCATCTACTAAACGATTATTTAGTAAATCTTCGTACTGTGGTTTTGCTAAATGCTGCTGATTTGCTGGTAATTTTGCATAGGCCTTTTCCACAGTCTCTATTTTCTTCGCTTGTTTAGCAACGTCCATTTCTTCTCTAGCAGTTTGTACCTTTTTATGGAATGATTTTACCCCAGTAATGTCTTTAGTTGCTGCCGTTAATAAATGATAGTTTGTCACATACTTACGTGCTGAAGATGAGAGGTTTTTATAAGTCGCAGTCGCAGTGTTTACAGCTGTTTCTAATTGCGTGAAGGAGTATTTTGTTACATCAGTAAACTTCGCAATGTCAGCTTTTAAAGCTTCTGCTGCCGCTTTATCTGCTGGCTCTTTACCATCAACCGTTACATTTGGTGATTTATTCAAAAATTCATCTGCATTATAAACAAGTGATTGCTGCAAGCTTGTCAACTTATTATAAGCTTTTAACGTATTACTATAGGTCGATTGTAATTTACTTTCAGCTACACCGCTTGTCAATGTAAGATTTTTATATGCGACCATGTCCTTAATGACTTTTTCTGCTGTTTTGATATCTTTTTGCAGCGTTAAAATGCTTTGATAACCGATAATTTTAGCAGCTGAAGTTTTCGTTAAGCTTTTATAATCAGTAATTATTTGGTTAACATTTTTCACATGACCTTGCCATGATTCCGCAGATGGATTTATCGGATAGCTTACGTCTCCTATGTAGCGAGCTATCTCAGTATTTAAAAAATAAATTTGATTTTCCTCTGCATTTTCTGCAGCTAGTAATTGCGTGACATACGTAGCTGGCACTAGTTGCAGCTGTTTGTAAGTGAGCTTTTCATAGGCTGTACGAATTGATTTTGCAGCTGTTACTTGCTTGCTCGGTGTATTATTTACTGATAATTTATCGAAAAGCTTAATAAATTGTTCAATCTTTTTGATGTCCTGCTTCGCTTCATTTAAGATTGTTTGATTTTGTACAGTTACTTGGTAGTTTTTTGATAACTTCGCTATATCTGTTTCAATCGCCTCAACAGCTACTTTTAGAGACTCCATGCTTGTAGGTACGTACTTCACAAGGGAATTTTCATAGGATAGTAATGCAACAATCGCTTGATTCAATCTTCTTACTTCAGCAATTTCTGCAATATCTGCAGGTTCTTTCAAAATGTCCTTAATATTAGTATATAAAACATCACCTATATCTAAGCTGCGTTGTAATAAATCAAACTTATCGTAGGCATCTTCAATTTCTTTTATATATTTAGGTAAGTCTTTTTCACTTACTTCTTTTACTTTATTTACTTTTTCATTTAGTTTGTTTATTGCCTCTACGTCAGTAAGTGCTCTCTTTAATACATCATAGTTGGTCACATTTGCCTTCGCAGCGGGCGATAGGTCTTGATATTTTTTTTCTAATGCATCTAAATCCGCTTTAAATGATTCTAAGCTTGATACATTATATTTGCTGTCGCTTATACGTAAAGTTTTAATATCGTTAATCAATGTATCAGACGGTTCTTTAGATACTGTTATCGGTGCAGATACATCCGACTCAACAACCGCTGGACCTACCTTCGCCTGCACTTTCACTATAAAATCTTTCATTCCATTTTCTAATGCATCTGCTGGAATTTTATAAGTACCAGCTGTTGCACCGTTGATAATAGTGAACGATTCACCTACTTTATAAAACCATTGATAGCTATATGTAATTTGACTGCTTTGTAACTTTGCCCCGCCTTTATCTGTTACTTTGGCCCCTGATACCCTTACCGTTTCACCTGGTGCTACAAAGTTTGTAGTCGAATCAAATGTTGGCTGTGTAATCTCAAGTTCCAATGTATTAATGGTACGTGATTCACTTTTATACGTACTACCTGTTGTCGAAGTCGCTTCTACAAAAATTGTTTTACCTGCTGCTTCAGCTGGGATTGTAAAAGATGCCATTGTTGCACCTGAAATTGGTTTGTTCGTAGTAGTCTTGGTACCACTTTCGTTCTCTACATAGTACCACTGATACTTATTTACAATTGTGTTTGCTGGTAAGTTTTCAATAGACGCCTTTAATGTTTCATTTACGGTATTCGTTCCTGTGATTAAAATCGTTGAAACTCCCTCTGCTCCAGCTACTGTAGGAACAATAAGGGCTGCCGGAATAGCTGCTACGGTGAAAAGTAATTTTTTATTCAATATTCAGTCCTCCTCATTTCATCTCTAAAATTATATCGGTAACAATTCAATAATTTCCTTTGTTTTACCGCATTTTTCTCATAAAGTGTATTTCTTACCTATTTTAATAATTAAAAAAATAATAATTTGATTTTATTTCCCATTTTATATCATAAATCAACTTTATTTTTCTTTTCCAACTCTTACCCAACCATAATGGAAGTATCTTCTTCCTTTTTTCTGACAAAAAAATCTAGCCATCAATAATGATTGCTAGACTTTTTTTGTTTATTTATTTTTAACTTCATACTAGGTTTAATACCATTTTTCGACTTATTCATTAAAATTCAATAACCATTAGAAAGTATGCAATTACCCTTTAAGCAGTTTCCAAGATTGTTATATATATGTATAATACAAATGTTATTATACTATTTATAACATTTAAGGAGGTAGATGGGTGTATGGAAAATCTATATACACCAAGTTTGACCGGGAGTGACGTGGAGAAAACAAAAAGCTTTGAGGTTAGCAACCTATTTTTTGTCGCAATAATTGGTGGGATTCTTGCAGTTTCAGTGTTAGGTATACGAAATGCAAAGTCCTTGAAATTAGAGAAAAAATACATACAACTATTAACGGTTATTAGTATTATTCTATTCATATCCAAAATTGTACTCGTTTACTTAATCGCACAACAATTAATAGCGATTGATGATACGTTTATTAAGCTTGTTGGGCGATTAACTGGAGCTGTTGGCTTTTTTATATTCTTTGCATTTCTTAACAAACCCTACAAAGAACATATAGCAGTTGGTGGAGATACAGAACCTTTAATGGGATTAGGCTTGACTTGGTGTATACTGGCAGGTCTGATTGATGCACTTATTCTAGCGTTTATTTTAGCAATGTAAAAAAGGAAGGCGTGTACCTTGATGAACGAATACGAAGAAACATCTTTTGAAGTCATCGAGCATTATTTTGATATTGGAAAATATAATCAAGTTATTGAGCTCGTAAAGGAAGAATTACAAGACCATATAGAAAATAGTATGCTTTGGTATATGTTAGGATATAGCAACTATACTATTGACGAATTTGATGATGCTGAAGAGCAATTACTCGAAGCGATGAGATTAGGCCATGATGAAGAAATTGTCTTTTATGTATTAGGCCATCTTTATATGGAAACTGAGAAATGGCAAGAAGCGGAAGCATCCTTTCTAGAAGTACTTTGCTTGAATCCAAACGATGCAGAGACACACGCTAGCTATGCCGTCCTAATGAAAAAAACAGGTCATCGAAAAAAAGCAAAATTATTAATAGAAAAAGCTTTAGAATTAGATCCAGAAAATGCCTATGTTCTACGAAAGCATTTTACTTTAGAAGGCGTCCATGGTGACAAGCAACAACAAGTACTAGCACTTGAGCAATATATGAATTCCGCAGATAGTGAATTAGCCAAGCTACTGCATCTTGGCAATAATGCTTCCTTTCGACATAACGACAAAGAAGCTAAAGAATATTATAGACAAGCCTATCTTCTACAGCCAGAAGATAAAAATTTACTATCAATATTAGAAGAAATGGAATTTTCAGGACACCCATTATTAGCACTAAATCGTATAATAGAACGCTTTGGAGGTGCACCTGTTTTTTGGCTAATTGGTGTTGGGACGACTTTCACACTCTTGTTCTTGGGTTTTGAAGATATAGGAATATTATGGATGAAGTGCTATATTGTACTTGCACTTTATACATGGATTTCAGTCCCATTAGTGAAGGGACTAAAAAAATTAAGGGGATACAATTATGGATAAAGTAAAATGGTTACAACAAATGGTTGAGCAAAGCCCAACAGACCCTCAGGCACACTACTGGCTTGGAAAAGAGCTTGCTGAAAATAGTCGTTGGCTAGAAGCCATTCAGTCTTATACTACTGGCATTTCTTTCTGTGCAGACGAAACGCTACGTATGGAAATCATCAATGAACTGACTAAGGCGAGCATACATATTCAACAAGCAGAGACAACGCACCCCGAACAAATTTATGTGTTGGATGAAGTTGACCAGGTTAACGCGATCAACGAGGAGAACGAGGGTGACGAAACAATTGCCGCTTCAGCTGAAGAGCTATTTGTAAAAGTGGAAGAAGAAGAGACAGAACAACAAACAAGTTTATTGGATCTTGAACCGCGATTAAAAGTCATTGATGGCGAAAATCCCAAAATAACTGCAAAAAAAGTGAAGAATCAAGTCACGTTTGCAGATGTTGCTGGTCTTGACGATTTAAAAAAGACTATTAATCTTCGCATTATTAGTCCTTTTTACAACAAAGGTCTGTTTGCAAAGTTTCGAAAAAAAGTAGGCGGTGGTGTTCTCCTGTACGGACCACCCGGATGTGGAAAAACATTTATAGCCAAGGCAACTGCTGGTGAATGTAAGGCTAATTTCTACCCTGTTCATATTACAGACATTCTAAGTGGGTACACTGGCGAAAGTGAACAAAATTTAGAAAGCTTTTTTGATAAAGCACGTTTGCAAAAGCCAAGTATTATGTTCTTTGATGAAGTAGATACACTTGGTTATAGTCGTTCGCATTCTTCAGCAAATGCTAGAAGCTTAATTAATACCTTCCTTACAGAGATGGAAGGAATCGATACAAACACAGATGAAATTCTTGTAATGGCAGCAACGAATACCCCGTGGGATGTTGATAATGCGTTAAAGCGTCCAGGTCGATTCGACCGACTCATTTTTGTCGCCCCACCAGATGAAAAAGCAAGAAAACTAATTTTTCAATTGAAGCTAAAAGGAAGATATGCTGAAGACATTGATGTAACAACACTTGCGGCGCAAACTGAGTTTTTCTCAGGTGCAGATATCGAAAATGTCATAGAATTAGCTACTGAAAATGTACTTGCTGAAATTTTAACAACTGGTGATGAACGACCAATTACAACAAATGATCTACTACATGTATTAAAAGATTTACAACCATCTACATTAGAATGGCTACGTACAGCAAAAAACTACGTTAAATACGCAAACCAAACAGGACTCTACAATGATGTTGAAAAATATCTGCGTGCCCATGGTCGGCGCATATAAAATAAGATTCAAGGCAGTAAGGAAAATCAGCAGAAAAGAGGCATCTCAAACTTAGAGACGCCTCTTTTTTAACGCTATAGTTTATGCACAACTAAATAATGGGGCCATCTTGGGGTAAGCCAGGTTTATCGCTTCCGTCAGTCGGAGTTTTATTCGAGTCAAGGGAATCGCTCGGGTCCTTATGGTTTCCGCTCAGTTCGAGCGAAGAAACGCTCGGGTACTCACGATTTCCGCTCGGGGCGAGGCCAGTATCGCTCGGGTCCTACCGTTTAACGCTCGGGTCAAGTTCAGTTTCGCTCGGGTACACACGCTTTCCGCTCGGGTCTAGTCAAGAAATGCTCAGGCACTCACGTTTTCCGCTCGGGTCTAACCAAGATTCGCTCTGGTACACGTGGTTTCCGCTCGGGTCTAACCAAGATTCGCTCTGGTACACGTGGTTTCCGCTCGGGTTAAGGTCAGTTTCGCTCAGGCGAGCCAAGAAACGCTCGGGTCTAGCCAAGAATCTCTCAGGTATCTAGTTTCCACATGAGACACGACCAAATACCTCCCCATTAGATAGTAATATCAGTAAAACTCCCTTACTTCATTTTCTGGCATAATAAAATCTACAACCTCCAATTTTACATATGCTATATGTATCCATGCGTATACAATTCCAATAAATCGTTTCAATTTTTTATAAGCATTCATTCGAAAAACTTCCGACTGCGGCATCAAAAAACCTCCTACTCAATGTTCGTACTGAACTCATCGCCTCAGCACGAAATTAATTAGAAGGAATTGATTATGATTTTCTTTTACTATCCATTTTGCAATATATTTTTAGTGCCCTCTAGTGAAATGAGACGACCATCCACTTTGAGCATAATCCAGAATGTTGTTCTCTTCATTGACGGTAATTTGAATAGACATTCCTTTGCCTACCTCTGAATTGATGTAGAACAGTCCATTAAAGGCTTGTACCCGTTCTTGCATGCCCTTTAATCCCATTGAATCAGAGCGGATAATGGCATCCATATTAAATCCTACACCGTCATCTGTGTAAAAAATCCCAAAACCATTTTCCATTTCTTGCAGGTGAATTTCGACCGTGGTTGAAGAGGAATGCTTTATTGCATTGTTTAATAACTCCTGAAAAAGTCGATAAATCATAAGGTTTAATCGTTCATCTTCTAGATAGAGACGATCGATTGAATAAAGTAAGACAAAGTCGGCTCTTTTGCGTGTTTTCTGAATCAGCTTGTCAAGTGCAGCATTCAACCCTAATGTATCTAATAATGGAGGTTTTAAATTCTCACAATATACTCTTAAATCATACAACGATGTTATCATTTGTTCATGTATCTTGGCGAGCTGCCACTGAATGTCCGTCGTATTCTTGGTATGCATAAGTGCATTCACTTCCCGAGCAATATGAAGCTGTTCCTGTAAATTGGTATCATGGAGCTCTTGCGCCAATTGGAACTTCTCTTCCTCAAATCTATACCATAGTAACTTATTTAGCCACGGTAGTTGATTTTTATCGGCCACCTTCATATGCTTTAACTGTTCTAACAGCTCTTCCACCATCTTCGTATTTTCGATAAAATTATTTAAATATAAAAGTAGCAATTCCAGCCACAACAGTTCCTCATCTTTTAAATGTATCGAATTATTATGATCTACTACTAATATTCTTTTATAATCCACATCTTGGTGGATGAAGGCCATATAAAACTTGTCGATTCTCTTTATATCCCCGAGTTGTAACCGCTCAATTAATACTTCATCGAAATGATTATGTAGGTACTCGGTTGATTTATTGGCAGAAATAAATTGGTTATTTTTGTAATCATATGTTAATACATAAACACTGTTAATCTCAAGATGTATAGCGGCCTCCTGTACAAATTTTTGCAGTAAGTCCTCAATTTTAATGACTCGTCCAATTCGATCAACTGTTGTATACAATCGATGGATATAATCGCCTTTTGTAGAAAAAAGAACTTTGCGCTTTCGGTAATCGATTTTTTCCTTGGCATAAAAAAGAGCAGTTAATGACAAAAAAGAGAAGAAGAATATTTCTGCCATTTTTGATATGGGTAGGTCCGCAAACCAATAAACACCTAATAATAGCCACAGTGTAAAAACAAATGAAAAACTAACATAATAACGTAAACGTGTAATAAAATATTCCAAATCAAATATGCGCTCTGTTAGTTGTGTGAAAATAAAGCTAAAAGGGATTAACATGAGAAATAAAGAGCAGATATCCGCAGAAAGTATTTGTTTTTGAAATATAATTTCTGGTAGAGCATAAAGAAAAAGGAACGGCAAAAACGGAATAATAATACTACTCAGTAAAATTTTTAATTGTGGCGTTTTATATTTCATATAACCTACCACCATCGTACTAAGTATGAATATAAGTAGTAAAAAAAATAACCCTAAGATTGCATTTGATAGTATGAGATGAGTAGCTCGAAAAGTAATACCAAAAATACTCATAAATATTACTAACACAGGTAACATATAAAGTATTTTTATGTTCTTAAAAAACATCCATTCTATATTTAGAAATTCAAAATACTTACTTAAAAAGTGAATTAAAAGTACGAGGCAAAGTAACATACTACTACGATTCACAATAATGCCAACATTGTTTAATATACCAGATGCACCTATACTGACATATGCCAATGAGACCGTGAGAATAAACAGAATCAATAAATTTAATAAAGCCGTATTCTTCTGATTGTAGTATAGATATAACGAAATCATCAACGTCAGGAAATAATAACTAGTAGGTACTACAAGTATATAGTAAAATTGTTGCGGAATATCTTGTGGTTTTATTTGTACATGAACCAAATGACCATTTGGCTTCATTATTGTTAAATCATTTGCTGCTCTAATTACAAAGTCATATTTTATATTAGCGATATCATTGATTTGAATGCCATCCACGTCTAAAACAGCATCTCTAGGTGATACTCCTTGTTTATCAGCCCAATCTTTATAATATGGGTCAGTGACTATCCAACGTCCATTCTCCTCTTGTATTTCAATATTTAAGAAAGGCTTGCTATAAGTTACAAATAGTAAATAACAACCTATTGTTAAATAAACACCTATAACAAGCCAAAACCATTTGTATTTAGTTGGTTTTAGTTCCACAACCGAAGATCTAAACACAAGTCTTCCTCATAAGATTCTAAAATAGCCTGTTGTTCAAGTGCTGTTACGCCAACTAGAGAAGCCTTTTTTTCTTTTAACAGTGTAACCAATGTCGGATTTTGCTCTAAAAATTGAATCATGTTAATCATAAAATCTCCTCATTTCATTAGTTTTTTTCTAGCGTATAGTCACATTTAGAAAATTCAGAACCTCAACTTGTAGAACTTTAATAGCTATCGCATAGTGACCAACCATACTTTTTAATCACCAAAAAGTAATTATTAACCATAAATGTAACTATAAAATAATTATACTATCTATTCACAATTTTTCAACATTATTTTCTATTAAATGCTAAAATATTTTAGATTATGAGTAATTCTTGTTCAATATGATATTTTTAGACCCTTGTTTTCAAGCATAAATTGCCCATCATTTCTCCTAAAAAAAATCCGAGGACGTTTTTTTAAACGCTTCTTCCTAGGAACTATATCTGCTACAGCAATACTGTATTTTTATAGCCATTCTATATAAATCACTAGTAGGTTATTTTTTGACATAGTTCATAAGATAGTTGGAAGCTGAAAACATATAAGACTTTAAAAAATGACTTCAGCAGCCAACCTGTTACGGATAGTACTAGAAGACGTAGTTTAGAGCAATTTAAGAATGATTCGAATTTTTCAAATAGACGATATACAGTAGCGTTGAATTACGTTTATTTGTTGTAAGGAAGACCCTTTTCATTTTTAACCTACAGACCACTCTTAACTAAATTTTCTATTTGATTAATACTTTTATTTTCAGCCTCAATAATCAATAATTTTAATAATATTTCTGTTACCTTAGAAAATGAGAATTTACTTGATCCAATTTCTCCATGTGCCCCCATAAAAAACTCTAAATCTCCACATGGGAATAAGGAATGTTCTCTGACAACTTTATTTGTAGTATCGATAATCGCTTCTGCATATTCGTTTGGTATTCCTAAAAATATAGTATCTGACTTCATTGCAATATTATCAGATAAAATTTCATCTAAATCCAAACTAGTATTTACTCTAATATTAAGACTTTTTATATTTTCAGGAGTAAATTTCATGCCTAAGAAAGCATAATTATTCATGTCACGTTTTGAAAGTAAAAGCTCAAGTGCTATGCTTGTAGGCTTAATATACATGCAGTTTTCAATATTTATAGAAGTTGTTAACCTATTTATAATCTCGTAATTTAAATCTGGTAAATTATTTACCCATAATTTACCTTTTTTGTTTTGTCCTAAATTATCTAAAGCAATCATTCATCCAACCCCCAGAATTTTCTCCAGTTTTTTTAATGCTAAATGAAGAAACATTATACTTTTTAATAGCCATTTCATGTGCAGTATCATAATCGATTCCATTTTTCATCATTGTTGATTCAGAAACTTCATGCATATAGAAACTTGCATCTGCACTAGTTATTAGCACCTGTTTTACGAACGGTCGTATCAGTCGGCTTTGCTGGTGAATTTTCCAATATACACTACTAGGCAAGTCAGATTGATGCTCTAATTGCGTTTATATCGATTTGTTGAAGCACACAGGTAGGAGCAAATTGTTCATCAAAGCCGACATATTCAAATCGTACTTCTTCTAATATATTTAAGCTATTTGCAAGCTTGAATTACTATTAAATTTATCCATTACTTCTTTAGATATTTCTCCAATCTTCTCCACTATTAGATATCGGCCAATTAAGCTCAAACACCTGATTTATTACTTCTGTTTGACCTTTATGTATCTATTAGTTCTTTTTCACCTTTTTGTTTATGATAGGCAAATGTTGGCCTACCACTTGCTTTCCTCCTACTTTTACTTTTTTATTTCACCCCTTTGTAATGTTGTTTCAATCCGTAGGTATTGGTCTAATATTTTTCATCTATTCTGTCTAAAGAAACATCACTTATATCATTTACAGGTATATCTAAATCCCTCCAGTATTTTAGAGGATAAGATGAACTTCCAACAATCATTTCACCTTGCCGAATACTAAAGACGCCTCCTCTTTCCAAAAATTTAATTATTGGTTCAAACAAGTCGATATATGCAATCGCTTCACTGACTCCCTCATCAGCTAGTTCAGAAATTTCAAGATAACAGAAACAAATTGCTTTTATATAAAGATTATTAATCCCATCAACTTTTTGACAAACATTAAAAATATCACCTTCTAACGTCTTTCCGAGAACTTTAGATATACTGAATATAGGATATGTATCAACAACAATATCCACATTATCTAAAAATACATTAATCCTTCGAAAATACTCTCTAATCAATACGTGATGTGATTCTTTTATCTTATCAGCCACATTTTCAAATTGAATTGTTGATAAGCGTTTAACAGCGATATTCAATAAATTCCCAATAGTCTTTCACCTCAATTATTTTACATATTATTAAAGTAGTATTCCTCATAACTGGGCTTGGCTGAGTGGGTGTTTACAAAAACCTTTCTTGAAAAATTAAAATCTCTTCAAAGGCTGATTACTCTTTCCATATTCTAAATTACAAACCAAACTTAACTAAATTCCCATGTACTCTTCAGCAATTTGTATACTTCTCTTTAAATTTAAGTCTGGGTATCTTTGATCTAAGCAGTATAGTAAATCTATATACTTTTTACTTTGTAAATTATATGCCACTTCTTCGAAAATCTCACTTAAAAATGAAAGCTCTGTTTTTGTACAAATCTGTAAGAAATTCAAAGTCAAGTTTTCATCTTCACTTAGTACGACAATTAGCTCTTCCCATTTTTGCTCGATTCTCGGGTCATTATCATCAAGTAATGCTCTTGCACCTAAGACTGCTCTTACTTTTTCCTCAAACATTTTTAATACCTCCCTATACTACAGTTGTAACATACTATCTGGAAAAATAGTTCCTATCTCTCCATTTGTTTTGATTACATCGACCACTAGATTTATCAGCTGGTTTAGTTGGATTTAAGTTAATTTCTACTCGACTTGCCCATTTATCCATTACTCTCAAAAATGCGAGTAATGCTCTGGTCTTGCTTCAATTCTTAGGGTATATAAGTGACTCTCTGTTTCTATAACGTTTTTAAAATATATATGAATGTATACATCGTCACATTTCCGCATGTGCAGTTCATAGCTATATGTTCCACTATAAATCTTTATTTTCACTTTGTATTTCTGCACTCCTACCATATCGAAACCTCTATTTCCATTGCCTGGTCCTCCCCTTGTATGCTAGTACTTGTATAAAATTTAATACTTAGTACACTAATTAAATAATCATCATCTTCTCAATCTATGTATATGAAAATACGAAAAAGCACTTGTCGCCTGTTATAGGCAATCAAGTGCTTTAAGTTTATATATTTTCTAAGTTTATTAATATTTGCAAGTTTATAAGTTATTTTTATATCGACAGTACCCATCTTTTATCCTAGTTGGCAAGTGTAACGTTTAAACCTTTTATCTTGCTTAATCTCGTGTGTTTGTTGCTTAATACATCCATAAGTGGTCCTTGTAAGTAAAATGTCATCTCGCCTTCTCTCGCTCTTATTACATTAGTATTAAAATAGCATCTCTTGATGACTTGCCTTCATGAAGTCTCGATTCTCAAACAATTATTGTTCATTTGGTCTACTCTTTAATCATTGTTTTATTTATTGTACCTCTATCTATTTACATTTCAAAGCCAATTACAATCCATTCATCTACATAACTCCAAAAACTGATATTATATTTGGCCTTTAATTTTGTAGACCAAAAGTAGCATTGTTATCAATACAAGGTTATCTAAAACTTGATGCTTTTGTCCCTGCATGAGAGATCCACAAATTAGGTAATACTTTGGTTAGCCCTTGACAGCTTTTTTTGCTAAAAATGCCCATAGTTTGCTTTTTCTCTTGTTCTTTTAAGCTTTTCTTTCTCTACCCTTAGAATTAAGTAAAATATCTAACTAAATCTCACACTCTCTAATTTTAAAAATTTATCAAACCTATATACCAAATCTTTTTTCGTAGTTGGAACTTCTTGAGGCATATAATTAATAAAACTCACCATATCTTCTGGGTAGTGATGATTTCCATAAAACTCTGCAATTTTATTTAATAATTCATTATCTTCTTTACATCTTTCTTTTATTTCAGATAAACAAACAAATCTGAGTTTTCTATTCTCCTCTTCTAATATTGTGTTTTCATCATCTAATTGAGGGAAATATTTAGTTTTTATTTCTAACATTACTTTATCTAAATCTTCACTAGATATTCCCCATGCAAGTTCACTAACAAACCCACTTTCATTACCAATCTCCATCAACTCTACCGCGTAGTCAGAAATAACAGCTTTACTAAAATAATTTTCTTGGACACCTACAAAAATAGTCTTCCAGTCATACTTAATATTTCTATTTTTTAAATCTTTTAAGTTCATTTTATTCACCTACTACTTTTTTGGAATTTGATTTGACGTACCTGTTATAACACCATTTTCAATGAATCTCCTATGGCTCACGTCACCATTCGGCTCAATAATCCATTCAAAAACACCTTTTTTGCCATTATTGCTCCCCATTATTTGATATAATTCCCTTTCAATCTTATCCCCTCCTACCAGTGGAAACTTCTCCGAAAATCTTGAATAATTATCAACAACATCAGAAAAACCATGTTCCTTTGGTACATGAGGGTACTCTTTTTCTATAATAGGTCTCCCTTTTTCGTCTATTCCCCAAACTGGTTTTACTTTATCAACCTTTTCCCCACTTCCAACTCGTTTTCCATCTATAATAGGACCTTCAAGTTCTTCAATTACTTTAGAATTAGATCCACTGACTTTCTGACCAGCTTTTTCAGTACCCTATGTTGTAATCTTATAATCCGCTAATAAAAAACAATCTCTTTTAAACCTTATTAAACCACTTCTTCCTCCTTTATTATCGGCAATTCATAGGCTGTTTTGTGCTTCATCATGCCGTATATAATATTTACAAGCCGTCTCATGATACAAACCAATGCTTGTCCCTTTGTTTTGCCTTCTTTTAGCTTCCGTTGGTAGTATGCATGGAATATTGGATTCCTTGGCAGCTTACTTCCTTTTGCCACTTGTACTTGCTGTACGGCTAAGTTGTAAAATAAAGCGTGTAGCGCCCGATTTCCCTGCTTGCTTTTTTGTTCCCTTCCTTTCCCACCAGAACCAAAGTAAACAGGCGCAATGCCCGCAAATCATGCTAATTTGTTGGCATTCGGAAAACGGCGTACATCACCTATTTCTGCAATTAAAGCCGAAGCTGTAACGAGATCTATGCCTGGCATCGTGTCTAATTGAAAGTCTAGTAAACTCATTAACCCTTTTAATTCTCGTTCCACATAGCGCATTTCCTGCTTCTTAAATGAAATGTCTCGGACGATGCTCTTTACTAGAAAGTCTCGTGTTTCTTGGTGTTCTCTTATTGTGTTTCCATCCTCTTTCACCAACTTTAAAATTTCACTCGCTTTTTTCACCGAACATGTATTGCTACTGGCTTCTAATAAAAATATGGTCAATTGCTTAACACTTACCCCTTCTAAACACGGGGAAGACGGGTATCGTTCCCAAAATGCCAATGCTGTTTTTCCATCTACCTCTGAAAAAAACTTTTTATAGCTTGGATGGTGGTGACTTAATTGAATATGCAGTTGGTTCTTTAAAGCCCCTTGTGCCTTTACTAATGCATTTCTTCTACTGACCAGCTGTTGTATCGACCAATATAAATCATGTGGTTTAGCGTCTGGTAACTGCTCTAGTTTGTTCACCAAAATTCTAGCTACACATTCTGCATCCCAACTATCGCTTTTTTGTGTGGTCATATTGCTTTTTCGTTCAGCGTATGAAAGAGCTGGATTCACTTCTTTTACAATTTGCTCATGGTCTGCTAAATATTTAGCTAACGCTCTCCCATAACCCCCAACATCTTCTAAACCAAAAATGGGTGTCAAACCATCCTCCATATGTTGATAAATATCCAATAAAAAAGTTGAAAAAGCAGAAGGTTTATTTTCAAACTTTATTTCATCTAGTTTTTCTTGCCAACAATTAATAATAACCGCCACATGGTGTTGCTTATGTAAATCTACTCCCACATAAAAATGCTTCTGTCTTTCGTGCATTAACTTATCCTCCTATTCAATGGAATGAAAATGCCGGCAACCTTAGTTCGAGCGTTCACCAACTGGTGCGCATTGGTACGAAAGCCTATCCATTTTCACCGTTATATGAAGATATATAAGTAAATGAGCACCTTTTTTAAGTAGCCCTTCAAATTATTGCAGGGTGTTGCCCATTTGCTTGAATTTGCCCATATGTATAAATTCCCCGATAAAAGCTTTCTCGGTCTAAAATGCGCTTCACTTGTACTTTTGTAAATCGTTTCCCTTTCTCTGTTCGATGGCCTTCCATGTTGAGCTGTTCTGACAATTGAGATAGTGACCAATGTTTAAAAAAATGTCTTAATTCAAATAGCCTCCGTACAACGATCGCTTTCTCTGTATCCACTTCTAATACTTTTCGCCCTTTCTGTACTGTATAACCAAACATGACACCGCCACCTGCATAGCCACCTTGTTCAGCTTTTTTCTTTATGCCCCTACTTAGTTTCAATGCAATCTCTAATCGTTGATATTGGTCTAATAGCTCCAACATCCCATTCACTAAAAAATCATTTGGTTCATGTGTGTATATGCTGTAATTTGGCTGCTCAATCGCTTTCACATCTGCGTTATATTTTTTCAACTCTCGTTGTATCAATACTTTTGCCATATCAGAGCGCCACAAACGAGACGTATTTAATACAATTACTTGGCTCACTTGATGATATTCTATATCTGCCAATAGCTCTTGCAAGCCTTCTCGCTCAATTGTTAATCCATCTTCATCAACTGTCGCTCCGCTGAGTCCTCTATCTTCATATATGTGAAGCAGTTGTAGCTTATTTTCGTCACAATACCTCTCAATTTCTTCTACTTGATACACTAAACTATATCCTTCACGTACTTGCCCTTCTGTTGAAACTCGTACATAACCAACTACTTTTTCTTTCATAATGCCCCTCCCGTTACAGCAATTAAAGTCCCTGTAACGCTTACCCGTTTTTTGCGGATAACTTGTGTGTAACGTATATCCGTTACAACATACTGTACGACCTTACCCAAATTCTGCAAAACCCTTTATTTTACAGTCGTTTTTTCTCTAGTATGGTCGTACACTATACATAACCGTTACAATCTAACAAAGAGGTGTTTTATGTCTTCTACTATTCGTTTACGTCTCAATGAAATTTTAATTGAAAAACAAATGAGCCGTTGGCAACTGGCCAAGCAAACCTCATTGCGTCCTAATACCGTCAATGATTTATGTACACAACCCATACAACGTCTGCATATAAGTACCCTTTCAGCTTTGTGCGACACATTACATGTCTCTATCCAAGACCTACTTGTATTGGAGATAAACGATTAACTCACTCGCAGAACTATTGAACTGGGTTCTTCTATCAATCTTTTCCACTCCACCCTTGCTAATTCGTCGAAGTCCAATCGATACTGATTCGTAAGGGTCTTTTTTATTTCCCTCCGTAAATACTGCGTATACATATCTCTTCCATCTCGCATGCTAGCTACCCGTTCTCGATGCTTGTTTTTAAGTATTTACCAATCTATCACTACAGCCGCAAAATAATGTTCATTCTGTTTTGGTGGATGTTTCATGAGGTCTTTAAGCATTACTTGCTCATTTACCTTGTACACCACTTCTATTCGACTTAATTCATGTGCTAAATAAATTCCTTTATTCCTTGCTAGTTCTAGCCGTTTATCATAAATCCTACAGAAACCATTCCGTTTACGTTGGTCGCTTCTACCAAAATACCGTGTTGTATCAAAGTGTGTCATATTCCTCCGTATATCTGTCGGTATCACCACTATATTTTCTAACCCCGTTTGTATATCATACGCAACATCACAGCTCACAAATTCTACTCGACTTGCCCGCTTCCCTATCATCTCTAGTATTTCTCTGAAATGTGAGTAATGCTCTGGCCTTGTCTCAATCCTTAGGGTATGTAAGTGACCTTCTGTTTCTCTAAAGTTTTTAAAATACATATGAATGTATACATTATCACTTTTATGTGCAATTCATAGCTATATGTTCCACCATAAATCTCCATTTTCACTTTATATTTCTGCACTCCCACCATATAAGCACGTAAAAATGCTGAATGTGGTACATCCCTAAAATCTATAACAAATTTATCTATCGAAACCTCTATTTCCATCGCCTGTTCTTCCCCTTGTTATGCTAGTTCATGTATAAAATTTAACACTTAGTACACTAATTAAATAATCGTAATCTTTTCAATTTACGTATATAAACATGCAAAAAAAAGCACTTGTCGCCTTTTATAGACAATCAAGTGCTTTAAGTTTATAAATTCTCTAAGTTTAATAATATTTGCAAGTTTTATAAGTTATTTTAGTATTGACAGTATGACATCTTTTTTACTACATGGCAAGTGTACCTTTTAAACCCTTTAGCTTGTTTAATCTCGTGTGTTTGTTGCTTATGCCACCCATAAAGTGGTCCCTTGTAAGTAAAATGGCATCTCGCCTATTCTCGCTCTTATTACATTAGCGCTACAATAGCACTTCTTGATGGCTCTGCCTTCATGAAGTCTCGATTCTCAAACAATTATTGTTCATTGGGTCCATTCTGTTTTTCTTCTCGAGAGTGACAATATAGCCAATCAAGGTTTAAAAAGTGTTTTCTACCATTCCCCTCTTATAAAATCTGGATCATCTATTTCTTTTATAAATACTGAAATCCATAATACTGTGTTATTCACAGGGTCTGTTTCAATGTAAACTCCTTTAGAGCTACAATACACCTCTTCAAATTCATCATATATAAAACTTGGTTCTAGCTTAAGAACTTCATCAATATGCATTCCTACTCTTATTTTATTAAATAAAGTACCTTTATAGTTTTCTAAAGTAGTTATTTTAAATATTTTACCGTTTAACAAATTGAACCATAAATCAATTGAATTATCTATTTCGTACCTTATTAAAAAGTTTCCTAAAAGTGTTGGTTGTTTACATTGTTGCTCAATTAATGAATATAAATCATTAATGTGACTATACAACTTTATATTTCCCATTCCAATCCAAGGAACGATAGGCGCCTCTAGATCAATCAAATATATCACCTCTCCGTAAAAATAATATTAGCATTCTCTTTTCCATCAGTTTTATAAGTGTCCTTTTTACCATCTACAATTTTAATTATACCTTCGTCACTTGTACTGATTTTTACATAAGGGTTATCCCCATGTCTCCCTCCACCAGGTGATACTTGTACTTGTGTTATATTTCTCCCGTTACCATGATTATTAATTTGAATTATTTGTGCACCAGATCGAGATTTAGTAGATACTTTTATTGTAACATCATAACCTTCACTCTTTAAAACCTCGGCAATTTCATTTACACTCTTACCAGTAAATGCACTTGGGTTTGATTCAATTGATTTAACTGTAACTTTACCATTACTAATAACATTACCCGTACCCTTATCAAGACTCTTAGCATACTCTGCAAGTTGTTTGGAATCTTGCTCAGTGACTTCAACTTTCTTTGCGGAATTTTTAATATTCTCTAAAACTTCTTTTTCTTTATTTTTATAATTATTGAAATTTGAACTAGCTCTTATTTTTTTGCTATCATTTACATTCTCTATAACACGTGTTTTATTATAGATTTTTGCTGTGTCATAAGCTGCATCTACTGCTTTCACTGGCTTGAATATTGGTACCATGGAAAGTCCCGCAAGTGCTTTCTCTCCAAGAGTAGCTTTAGGGTCAACCAATGTAACATAATTTTCAATAAGCAAACTGTAGATAAATTGGTCTACTGCTGTAGATTTTTTAGTTCGCGAATGATTTCCTCCACCTAATACTCGTTGTTTGTCCTGTAAAGTTGTCAGTGGATTGCCATCCTGAACTGAATACTTGTTTCCTATTGGTCCAACCGTCTTTCGGT
Organism: Lysinibacillus sp. UGB7; assembly: GCF_049058285.1. NCBI lineage: Bacteria > Bacillati > Bacillota > Bacilli > Caryophanales > Bacillaceae > Lysinibacillus > Lysinibacillus sp. UGB7. The sequence goes on along the minus strand of NZ_JBMGUV010000008.1, from coordinate 3,220 downwards.
CTTTAAGGTACTCGTCAAAGAATTTCGCTAATTCAGCTTCTCCTTGGATTTTATTACCGACTTTTTTGGATATTTTTTCTACTTTGCCTTTCGAAGGTTTTAATGGCACGACTGTCTCTTTCACCTTCGCTTTTACTTCCTTCACGGCTTGTTTTACCTTGGTAGAGGTTTTCTTTGCCGCCTGCTTCGCTGCAAGTACTACTTTCTTGGCAGTCCGCTTAAACTTCTTCACCATTTTACTCTTCGATAGATTATTTTTAAGCTTCCTGGCTTTTGTAAATACTTTCCCAATCTTTTTCTTGAGCTTTTTCTTTAGTTTTTTCTTCGCCTTTTTTATAGCTTTTTTCAGTTTCTTTTTCGTATTTTTGATTTTCTTTTTTACAGACTTGGCGGCATTCTTGACTTTGCCGACAGCTGGGATACTACCAAGAAAACTGCCTATCGAACCGAAAAAACCTTTCCCTTTCTTGGCCATTACGTACCACCCCCTGCGAGGGGAATCATGCCCATGACGTCGAGAGCGGATTCAAGGTCATCTCCGTTTCCCTCTTCCGCTGCACTAGATGCCGGAACAGGCGCCTTGATGGAACCCTCCATTTCGACAACTTGTCCCTGCATATCGGTAATGCCATCGAGCACGATACTGCTGGAGCCACAGGTCAAACGCATGGATTCTGTGGCGCTTATGGAAATGGTTTTACCCGCAAAGGTGATATTGTCATTGGCCTTTAGTGTAAGCGGATAGTTACTATGTACCTCAATCCCGCTGTCCTGGTTTAACTGCAGGAAAACGGCGCCTTCCTTGGCGGTAAAGGTCACAGATTGTGGGTCGAGTTTCATGTCTTTGCCTTTTGGTGTGCCCCAATAAGCTGTTTTGGGATCGGCTATTTTAGGGTTGGCATCACCGCCTTTGCGAACACTGTGACGAACGACTGCTGTTTCCTCTCGGTGATTCGGGAAGGCAAGGTGGACGCTATCGCCGATTTCCGGTGGACTGTAAAAACCGCTATGACCCTCGGCTGTATACGGAGTAGCCAGTGAAAACCACGTGGCTTCTTCCTTCTTTTGCGCCTCATCAATCGCTAGGTGCAGTCGCACTTGACCCTTCTTAACCTCTAATACGGTCCCTTCAATCGCTGTGCCTGGAAGAGAGGGAATGCTGAGTCTCCCTTGACGAATGCCTGCCTCCGACAGCAAATGGTATTCATAGCTAAGAACACCTCTTTGCATGTGGGCAATTGACTTTGCCAAAATGAAAAAATAAACAGCTCACACTTACCAGTAAAATGGTTGCATGAGCTGTTTGAATTGATAAAAAACTTTATAACTTGTGAAACTAACTATTGTAATTAAGCATTCATGTTCTTGATGATATTTTATTGCAATAATTTAAATTCAGATGTAAAAGTTTGACGTGACATAGTAGCACGCTCCTTTTAAGTTGGTAGTTTAAGTGTATAGCCCTATTTTTTATGTCCAACTTAGTGTAGCCGATTCAGACATTAAACAATTGGAATAGTCCATCGTTTAATGTCACTACTAGAGGCTACTTCAAACCCCTGTTCAGCCTTTTTCGAATAATTAAAATCTCTTAAAATAGTTGATTCACTGCATATTTTAAACTACAGACCACTCTTAACTAAATTTTCTATTTGATTAATACTTTTATTTTCAGGCTCAATAACAAATAATTTTAATAATATTTCTGTTACCTTAGAAAATGAGAATTTACTTGATCCAATTTCTCCATGTGCCCCCATAAAAAACTCTAAATCTCCACATGGAAATAAGGAATGTTCTCTGACAACTTTATTTGTAGTATCGATAATCGCTTCTGCATATTCGTTTGGTATTCCTAAAAATACAGTATCGGATTTCATTGCAATATTATCAGATAGAATTTCATCTTCATCCAAACTGATATTTACTCTAATATTAAGACTTTTTATATTTTTAGGCGTAAATTTAATGCCTAAGAATGCATAATTACTCATGTCACGTCTTGAAAGCAAAAGCTCAAGTGCTATGCTAGTAGGCTTAATATACATGCATTTTTCAATATCTATGGAAGTTGTTATCTTATTTATAATCTCGTAATTTAAATCTGGTAAATTATTTACCCATAATTTACCTTTTTTTTGTTTTGCCCTAAATTATCTAAAGCAATCATTCATCCAACCCCCAGAATTTTCTCCAGTTTTTGTTAAATATATCTGGCATTGATTTAATAACATCAGCATGATAAACGCTAAATGGAGAGACATTATACTTTTTAATTGCCATTTCATGTGCAGTATCATAATCAACTCCCTTTTTCATCATTGTTGATTCAGAAACTTCATGCAAATAGAAACTTGCATCTGCACCAGATATTTTTTGCTTATTAGCTAATGCATTCTCCAATCTCTTTATCATAGCTAAATTTTCAGGATAATCCCCAAAATTTTCTGAAAGATGCTCTTTCACAATTTTTAAACCTTTCTCGGAAACATTTAGTTCTTTCCCTACTAACTTACCTAGTCCTTGACCCGAACTACCATTATACGACGAGTTATACGCACCTGTTTTACGCTCAATTGTTTGTGTCGACTTTGCTGATGGTATTGTCGTTTTTGATGGAACTGCTGTATCTTTCGGTTTCGAAGCAACTGGTTGCGTACTCTTACTTGGTGCCTTTGTTTCTGTCACCTTTGCTGGTGGTTTTGTCGATTTCACCGGTGCTGGTGCTGGTGTTACTTTCGGTTTCGCAGCAACTGGTTGACTCTTACTTGGGGCATTTGTTCCTGTCGCCTTCGCTGGTGGTTTTGTCGCTTTCGTCGGTGCCGGTGTTGCTTTTGGTTTCGCAGCAACTGGTGGTGTACTCTTGCTAGGTTTCTTTGTTTCTGTTGGCTTAGCAGGTGGTTTTGTTGCTTTCGGTGGTGCTTTAGTTGGGACTCCTTTTTTTCCAGCCTTAGCAATACCACTGACTGCTGCTCCCCCAATTTTTGCTGCGTGCTTCGCACCTTTGACTGCCGGTCCACCTACAATGGCTGCTGCTGAGACTGCTCGTTCCCATGGCGCTAATTTCTTTCCAGTGAGGATATCGCTTATTTTACATCAATCGACTTAACTGCTGTTGCCACTTTCTTCGCTGTCTGCGTAACTGCCTTTGTAGCCGCTTTTGCTGTACTTTTCGCTTTACTTGCAACCTTTTTCGTTGCAAGTACTACTTTCTTGGCAG